>JAAEES010000057.1 GCA_013415575.1 Methanomicrobiales archaeon
GGCCACCGGGCGGCTCTTCTCCGGAAAACTCAGGAGGGGAACCGAGCTCTACGTCATGGGAACGGCAAAGAAGGTCAACCGCCTCCAGCAGGTGGGGATCTTCATGGGGCCGACGCGGGTTGAAGTTGATGAGCTGGTCGGTGGGAACATTGCGGCGGTAACCGGGCTCAAGGATGCGATGGTCGGATCGACGGTCACAACGCTCCAGGAAATGACTCCCTATGAGTCGCTCAAGCACTACAGTGAACCGGTCATGACCGTTGCCGTCGAGGCAAAGAACATGAAGGATCTGCCCAAACTCGTCGAGGTGCTCCGCCAGGTGGCAAAAGAGGATCCCACCCTGGTGATCACCATCAACGAGGAGACCGGAGAGCACCTCATCTCCGGAATGGGAGAACTCCACCTCGAGATCATTACCGGCAGGATCAAGCGTGACAAAGGTGTCGAGATCGTGACCTCACCACCTATTGTGGTGTACCGGGAGACAGTCACCCAGAAGGCCGGACCGGTGGAAGGAAAATCCCCGAACCGCCACAACAGGTTCTACCTCGAGATCGAGCCGCTTGCGGACGAGATTGTCAACCTCATAAAGTCCGGGGACGTCTCCATGAACCAGACCGCGCTCGAGCGGCGGGATGCCCTGGTAGCTGCCGGGATGGACAAGGACGAGGCAAAGAATGTCAAGAATATCAAAGGCACCAACATGTTCATCGACATGACCAAGGGTATCCAGTACCTCAACGAGACCATGGAACTGATCCTCGAGGGCATCCACGAAGCTCTCGCCGGAGGGCCGCTTGCCGACGAACCGGTCCAGAATCTCAAGATCCGGCTGGTCGATGTCAAGCTCCACGAGGATGCCATTCACCGTGGTCCTGCCCAGGTCATTCCGGCGGTGCGGGCCGCCCTCAAGGGCGGCATGTTGCTGGCCGGAGACTCGCTTCTCGAGCCGATGCAGAAGATCCAGATCACCGTGCCGACCGATCAGATGGGTGCTGCAACCTCCCAAATCCAGGGTCGGCGGGGCCAGGTCTTCGACATGCAGAGCGAGGGCGATACCATGACCGTGATCGGCAAGGCGCCGGTGGCGGAACTCTTCGGGTTTGCCGGGGACATCCGGTCTGCAACCGAGGGTCGGGCCATGTGGAGCACCGAGTTTGCCGGGTTTGAGATCGTACCTTCCGGCATGGTCAAGGACGTGGTGACAGCAATCAGGAAGCGCAAGGGGCTGAAGGAACAAATGCCGACACCTTCAGATTACCTGGCGTAATTCTTTTTTATTAAAATTCAGGTACGATTCAACTCGTTCCACCGTCGTTTCTCTCCGGTTTTCCCGTTTTTCCGCCCGCTGGGGCACCCCCTCGCGATGCGATGAGAATCGGTGAGGCGACTCTCTCTTATGAGCGTTTTTCAGGATGAGATGGGAGCTACCCCATTTCAGATCACGTCCGGGAAGCGGAAGAAATGGAAAAAAGAAAAAATGGCTGAAAATCACACCATTGATGCTGTTATGATCTTCACCGGGGTGAGCGGCCGGTCACCCCTTCCGGTTTTCACCTTTCCGATTTTGTCGATGATATCCATTCCCCCGACAACCTTCCCGAAGACCGGGTGGTTGCGGTCGAGGTAGTTGTTGTCCACCAGGTTGATGAAGAACTGGCTTCCCCCGGTGTTCGGGCCCGCGTTAGCCATAGCGATGGTGCCACGGTTGTTCCGGTTAGCTGCGGTGAATTCATCTCGAATGACGTATCCGGGTCCACCGGTCCCTGTCCCGGCCGGGTCCCCCCCCTGGATCATGAAGCCGTCGATAATCCGGTGGAAGATCACCCCGTCATAGAACCCCTTCTTCACCAGCGACTCGAAATTTCCGGCGGTCACTGGCATATCACCGTAGAGCTCGATGATGATCTCGCCCATGGACGTCTCCAGTTTCACCTGGTTTCCGGCAGGATGTTGTGCTTCAGACATACCATCAGGGTATACGTGAGGGAGAATAAAACCGACGAATCGGCCGGAATGGCCCCGCTCCCCGGTTCCACTTCGGGGATTGGTGAAAAAGCGAAACGATAAAAAAAATTCGCCGCCCATAGTTCGTCAATGGACCCCTCACGATTGAAGATAGTGGTCTTCGGGTCGTTCCATGCCGGCAAATCCACGTTTATCCAGGCGATAGATCCCGGAAGCCGCCATGTTGATGCGGAGTGCGCTGATGGGACAACGACTGTTGCCCTCGATTTCGGAAAGGCCGAGATCGATGGGAAGCTTATCCATCTCTACGGGACCCCTGGCCAGGAGCGGTTCGAGTTCGTCCGCCAGATCATCTCCAACGGGATGGATGGGGCTATCCTTATGGTGGACTGCTCCTGCGGGGTTGATGAATTTACCCGGAACCTGTATCGACAGCTCACGGACATGGAGGTACCGCTCTCGGTCATGCTGAACAAGTGTGATCTTTCCGGGGCATGCCCTGCAATGGTGCGGCAGGAGCTTGAGGGTGCGATGATCCATGAAATATCAGCCAGGAATCCCGGGAATTCGCTGGAGGCACTGCAACGGTTCGTGGGAACGATTAACAAGAAACGGTAACCCGGGCCGATACCCGTTTCTCTCCGAAAAGGGTGTTGATCAGCCGAAGAACAGGACAGGAAGCGTACGGGCCCACGCTTTTATCTCTCCGGGTTCGCGAAAATCACCGGGCATTGCCCCGGAGAGTCTGACGATCTCCCTGTCTGCGGCAGACATCCGGTCCGGGTCCAGGCTCCCGGCGAAGTATCCGGTGGAAACCGGCGAAATGAACAGGTTCACCGAGGAACTGAGTGCCTCATCAACGGCACTGAGGTGATCTTTCGTCCGCTCCCTGAGGGTAAAGCCGGCGGAAAATACTGCGACCGGGCGTGACGTGAGGGCGTTCCTGAAACGGCTCACGAATTCCCGTGCCTCAACGAGCCACTTTCCCATGTAGAGCGGGCTTCCGATGACAACTGCATCATAACCACCCGGGTCGCCCACATCGGAAACAGGGGAGAGGGTAACCTGATACCCTGCATCACGGAGCTCATCAGCGATGATTGCGGCAATCCTGACGGTTGAGCCGTACCGGGTGGCATAACAGATAAGGATATGTTCCATGGCATCACGACCTTTGTAAACGCTGTTACCTTAATATTCGAAGACCTCTCTAATTACATTCCCGGTATTCCGGCCGGTGCCGGAACGCTGGATGGTTGTTACCGGTGTTGGATATGAAACAGAAAGAAGTATTCCAGGGTGTTCCCGGCATGCTCCGGCCGTTCAAGGAGTATTTGGAGAAGAAGGGGCTGAAGGCCGGGGATCAGGTCGTGTACTTCGGCTGCCCGGGCACCTGCACTCCGTTCGTAGAACTCCTTGGCTTTGCCGTGCGGGGCATGGATCTCGACCAGGTCTTCGTTCCCTATGTCGATGAATCGAAAGCGCAGAAACTGAAACTGGTGTCCGATATCGGGATGCAGGTCGCGGGAACCGCCAGGATCAGCAATCCAAAAGCGGTCGTGGTTATGGGGGGACTCTCTATGCCGAATGTTCCTGTGAAGATGGAGCAGGTGAAAACAGCGGTGGAGAAATATCCGGATGCAGACCTGATCGGCATCTGTTTCATGAGCATGTTCGAAAAAACAGGATGGCTGAAGGCCATGGAGTTTGACCTGCTGATCGATGCTACGATCAATCCGGTTGATGTCTGGAAATGAGCAAATGTCACGGTTCTCTTTTTTTTAAACCATAGCATTTCCTGTCAGATCGCGACAGTGGTGTCCAAGCAAGTATTCTGGATAGAGGCTGGTCATCCTGGTAAATGCCCGGGTCTGCAGATACTAACAGAGGGCTAATTTCCTATTGAAGCCCCGAGAAAGGAGTAAAAGGAACGGATATCATCCAGTTCCCCTTCCCCCGGGTATGAGATCTCTCCCGCGGATATCAGGATGTAACGGTCACGAATCGATCTCGTGAAAAGAACACCGGATTACCTGTAAAAAAAGAAATTTTCAGGGTATTTCAGGGCTTGATATAGGGGTTCCGCAGAGCCTTGTTCACACCGAACGTGGCCCGCTCCTCGACGGTCTTCTGGTTCTTGGAGATCTTCTCGTTGGCGAGTTTGGAGACCAGTTCGAGTCCGGGTTTGACCTGCTCGATGGGTTTGGTCTCGAAACAGCCGGCAGCGATCGCCTTTGACCAGATGTCGTCACCGTTCTTTGTCCTGACAAATACCGTGCTCCAGCCATCAGGGCTTCCGACCGATCCGGTGGAGACATCGGAGAGATTTGCCACGTAGTCGAGGCAGACATGGCATCCGGGCTGTTCGTACTTATGGGTCACCTTCAGCGGGAGCTGGACGGTTGCACCACGCTCGGTGTATACCCAGAACTTGCCCTTCCCGATGTCCATCTTCTTGACCGACTCCATCTTTACCCCGGCATGGTCCTCAACCAGTTGCTTGATACTCTGGTAGGAGAAGTTCTCCATGCAGAAGATCCCGATGGCAAGCGCGATCTTGCTGTCGACATCTCTCCACCCGAATGGGTAGAGCTGGCCTTTCCTGACCGCCTGCATCTGGCAGGGAGTCCCTACGATACCGACCTTGTCAAGACCAAAGCTGCGGGTAGCTTCTTTTATCCAGGACACATTGGGGCTGATGTTGTAGCGTGTTCCCCTGGCGGTCATCAGTTCTTCAACGCTCGTGGCGATGAACGGCCGGGGCCGGTACGGCTCATCGCTGGGCCCTGCAACGATAGCCCCGTCAATGATGCCTTCTTCGAGGGCGTAGGCAAAGAGCTGGGTGACGATACCCCCATCCTGGGATTTCTTCAGGATTTCCTTACTGGTGCTCCGTGCCGATACGCATGCCTTGTATTTACCGAGTTCAGTTCCCATTTCCATCACCTCACTTGAGTGCTCCACCAATGAGTTCCATGATCCCTTCAAACTCCGTGATGACATCAAAGTTGAAGAAACTCCTCGGGCACTGGGCATAACAGGCACCGCACTTGATGCACATCTCACGGTTCACATTGGGCTTGCCGTATTCGTGTGTGATTGCACGGACCGGGCATGCTGCAGCACAGCTTCCGCACCCCATGCATAACCCCTGGTTGACGACGTCATACATGAGGTCGCATCCACACGCTTCGGTGCCCCGATCTGCAAGCTGCATCAGGGGGGTCAGGTATTTCTTGGCCAGTTCCTGCTGATCCTTGGTTCCTTTGAGGAGCAGGTAGGCCATCACACAAACGTTTCTAATCAGCTGGGGACATGGAGCACAGCCGGGGATATAGACATCGACCTTGATGAGGTCCCCGACCGGCAGGAATGATTCGTGCTGCGGCTGGTTTGGCTGACCTCCGCGTCCGAACCTGGTGATATTGCCGTAGCAGGCGCATCCGCCAACCGCCACAACAACTGCAGCCTTTTCCCTGGTCTCCTTGATCTCCTGTACTGAAAGTTTGTCCTGAATACAGACCGATCCCTCGACAAGTGCCACATCCATCTTTGGAATGTGCCTGACATCCGCAAGGGTCAGGCCATAGACAAGATCGGCATATTTGTCAAGAATGGTGAGTAGTCCTTCAGCATTGTCTGCTAAGGATACAAGACAGCCCGTACACCCGCTCATGTGCACATGGCCAACTGTAATCTTTTCTGCCACAGGCTTATCCTCCTTTTTAGTAATTTCCGCCTTTTTTTCTACCTCAGCTTTCGCCGGCGCAGGTTTCTCCGTCGGCATCTCGCTGACACTCTTCTTTCCGAAGATTCGTGATAGCAGTCCCATAATCCACCCCAATCAGTTCCAGTACGAATCGTACGGTCGTGGGGCAGTCCCATAATCCACCCCAATCAGTTCCAGTACGAATCGTACGGTCGTGGGTATTGCGTTCTGGACCTCTTCTGAAAGGCCCATTTCAAATTCAGGGGCAGTAACATGCTTCGGCTGGCATCCGATTACCGTTATATCAATGTCATCCTTGATGCGCTGTAACGGTTCGGTCAAATCCCAGGAATGGGCATCACGATAACTGCCGGGAGGCAGATCTTCAACCCTGAATGTCGCCAGTTCGCCCGGATTCGCGCCAAAATCGGCAATATCAATGATGATAAGCCGCTTCGTAACTTCCGGATTGAGCAGGGTGAAAATGAAATGGGGGCCTCCAAGGCCCGCATCCACCACCTTGACAGTATCGGGAAGGTTGAGGCGAGACAATTCCTCTGCCACGGCAGGTCCGAATCCATCATCGGCGAACAGGGGGTTTCCGCATCCTGCGATTACGATCTCAGTGTATGCCATCCGGTTACGCTCACTGAATCAGCTTCTGGGCGACTATCCTCTTGTCGTCATCGACCACGATCATGTGGGTGGCACAGGAGACGCACGGGTCGTATCCGCGGACGACGACTTCTGCAAGCTGCCAGGGAGCTCCGACGAGAGCACGGCTGCAGGTCGGGAAGTTCCAGGTGGTAGGCACGAGCATCTCGTACCAGAGAACACGGCCATCCTTGACCTTTGCCAGGTGGACATCACACCCTCTGGGGGCCTCATTTGCCGCCCATCCCAGGGATCCGTCTCCCTGCGGGATACAGTCAGCGAGGACGCTGCCTGAGGGGTTATAATCGTCGAGGGCGTTGATGATGGTATACAGACAGTCGGGGTATTCCATCTGCCGTGCAATCTGCTGGCCGATTGTTCCCTTCTCATCATAGTTCTTGAACTGGACCATACGAGCGCGGGGCCCTACCTCAACGGGCGCCCCGTCGTATAAGGGAACGCCCGTGCAGGCTTCCATCTGGGGGTTAGCCTTGGTTCCAACCGGTGACGTTCCGCCAATCGGATAACTCGGGTCGGCCAGGCTCACTTCAACTTCGCCCATGTACCAGTCCCAGGGCCGGACATCGGTCCAGCGTTCGGGATTCCAGCCGGGATGCTCGTCCAGGTTGCTGCTGGAATACATCGGGTGTGAAGCCATGTAGCCCTGGTTGTGGTATCCGAGGGTCTTGGGGATCGGGATCTGTTTTCCGCCGACTTCTGACCAGTCACGCTTCTGATAGTTGCGCAGGACCGCAATCATGAAATCCATCTGTTCGATGGCGAGTGGCAGGGCTTCCTTTGCCAGGTCATACATCTTCTGCACTGCACGGGGGGTGCATGCTTTGTACAGTCCACCGACACGGGGGTTGCTGGGATGGACTGCCTCTCCGCCGGCAATCTCGCCAATTGTCTGGCCGATCTCACGCAGCCTGACAATACGCTTTGCAACGCTCCTGACCGGTTCTTCAGGGGAGAACGGGTTGATCTTTGTGTCAGTTCCCGGGAGATACATGTCCGGGAGGGTCAGGATGTTGTGCAGGGCGTGGCTGTGGAGCCTGTTTGCACACTGCAGGACAATACGAAGGAGCTTTGCATCCGTGGGGATTTCACAGCGAATGGAACCCTCCATACACTCGATTCCGGCAAGAGTGTGTGCAATGGGACAGATACCACAGACGCGGGATGCGATCTTTGGCACCTGATCCATCGTCTTGCCGATGGCGAGCTTCTCCACACCCCTGACCGGAGTGATGGAAAGCCAGTCACCCCGTTCGATAATGCCCGCATCGTCGACTTTTAGTACGAGCTTGGAGTGTCCTTCATGCCTCGTGGTTGGGGAAATCTCTACAACTTTCGACAATATTATCGCCTCATTTTATTGAGTTGTTCATATAGCGGTACCGGTGTTAATCCACACAACTCATCTCGAGAGATGATTGACCGTACAAAGTACGTTCATGGTACGTTTCCCCCTCCTATTATTTATGGGCTCTGGAACAATACGGGCAATGATGCCGGGAATGTCAAAATAGAAAGAGATATAAGGAAATAAGAGTGGGAAAAAGGAAATTCTCTGTTCTACACCCGCCAGGTTCAAACGCGGTCAGGAAACCGGATTTTGGAAAAAGGGGTAGGTTACCCTTCAGCAGAAGTTATTGCAATTTGTTCTGTTCACTATTGAGTTCGACAATGAGTTCGGCCATGGTTGCCAGGCGCTCGGCATAGGCATCGTGCTGATGGATGCTCTCCTCGTTAGTCTGCTTGATGGTGATGAGGGAATCCCCGGGAATCTCGCGGAACTCGGTGATCACCTTCTTGGCGACCTCCCGGACACAGTCCTCAACAAACCGGGGGTTCTTATGGGCGTTCAGCACTACATAGCTCTCATCACCTCGTTTGAGCAGCTCATAGATGCTCGCGCTCATGGAATCCTTGAGGATACGGATGATCTTCTCCAGTTTGACGTGCTGATCATCATCGATTTCAATAGAGAGGAACCCTCTGCCCCGCTGATTGTGGGTGGCCATCGGCACGTCTTTTAAGAAGGCGGTAATCGTGTCGTTATCGACCCCGAGATTCTGCAGGACATAGACGGCCCGCTCTTTCATAATGTCCTGGGCACAGGGGCAGGCGGTCATGCCGATGACCTCTGCACCGATGCTCTTCCTCACGATAGGGTCGCGGAATGTCCTCCGTGCAACCGCACTGGCATGGACTTTCACCACTTCATGGCAGCTGGTCTGGGATACCGGGGTCTCCCGCTTTACCATGAACTGGCTCTCCATCACCACCTCGGTCCGGTCTGCATATTCATGCCGGTCGAGCAATTTGCGTGCCACTACGCTACAGAGATTTTCAATCTCTTTCACATCACCGTCAATCGCCTGTTGCAGCACCTCATCGATGACCTCGAAGTTCCGGGAAAGGTTGGCTCCCTTGAGGCTTCCCGGGAGATCAACATAGACATCAAAGGTTGAGATGAATATGACCGGCCGTTTCTCCGGGCGGGACACCTCCACCAGTTTTTTGACGTTCTTGACACCCACGCGGGTGAGGTTGATACGCACAGCGGGGGTTGTTGCCTGAATATCTGGTAATTCGCGTCCAATCTGCGTATGTGTCATATGGGAAATAGTACATCGCTCCCGTGTGGTTTTGATCGGGTGTGTCATGACTTTTTTTTATATAATATTTAAGAGCTCTGTTAGCGATAGCTGATGGAAGTGACATGATAAAAAAATACTACGAATCAGATGCCGATCTCTCCGTTTACGATGGCAAGCGGATTGCGGTGATAGGTTACGGCTCGCAGGGACGGGGTCAGGCCCTCAACCTGAAGGAGAGCGGGCTGGATGTCATCATCGGGGTCCGCCCCGGGAAGAGCTGGTCTTCCGCGAGCTCAGACGGATTCAAGGTTTACCCGGTCGCAGAAGCGGTCAAAATGGCACAGGTAATCCAGATCCTCCTTCCGGACGAGACCCAGGCGGGTGTCTACCGGACCGAGATACGGCCCCACATGACCGAGAATAAGTGCCTCATGTTCTCCCACGGGTTCAACATTCATTTCGGCCAGATCGTCCCTCCACCGGATGTTGATGTCATCATGGTGGCCCCGAAAGGGCCGGGAGCGCTCGTCCGCCGCACATATGAAGAAGGGAAAGGGGTTCCTGCCCTGATCGCTGTCCACCAGAACTATACCGGAAATGCCCATGCACTGGCGCTCGGCTATGCCAAGGGAATCGGGGCAACGAGGGCGGTCGTGCTCGAGACCAGCTTCCGAGAGGAGACTGAGACCGACCTTTTCGGTGAGCAGGCGGTCCTGTGCGGCGGTGTCACCTCTCTGGTCAAGGCTGGGTTCGAGACTCTGGTCGAAGCCGGGTATGCCCCGGAGATGGCCTACCTGGAAGTGCTGCATGAGCTCAAACTGATCGTCGATCTGATCTATGAAGGAGGGTTCACCAAGATGCGAAGCTCGATCAGCAACACCGCCCAGTACGGGGATCTCACCCGCGGCCCGCGGGTCATCGGTCCCGAGGTTTATCTCTCCATGCAGGAGATCCTCCGGGAGATCCAGACCGGCGAGTTCGCACGTGAGTGGATGCTTGAAAATATGGTGAACAGGCCGGTATTCACCGCGCTCACCCGGGAGGACGAAGAGCACCTCATCGAGGATATCGGTAGGGAAGTCCGGGACCTCATGCCCCAGTTCCAGAAGAAATAATTATTTTTCTTTCAGTCTCTGCATCCAACAGTGACCTCTCTTCCGCCACCCGGGAAGAAAGGACCGTTCAGGAAATGTTCCGGGGCTTTCGCCCCGCCGCTCCGTCAACCCTGAATACGATAGGGAACCGTAGTCGGAGGTATTCGCTCTATGACCAGTCGAATAATGAGATCCCCTGAGAATAGACCGTAGTTCCGGAAGGTGAACTGTGCGGATATCCCCGGGAAGGGGTCAGCCCCGCATGGTCCGGGTCAGGGACGACAATGCGAACTCCACCTCATCCCGGGTAATAGTAAACCGGGCCCCCTCGCTCCTGATGTCGAATCCCCCTGCGGTGACCTCCCCCAGCTCCCGGAAGGGTATCCCCTCCAGTTCGCGCTGCTCACGGAACGCTACCAGGAACCTCCCGTACGTCTCGGAGAAAAGGGCAGCCAGTGGCGAACCGTCGAGTTCGACCCGGGCTCCCGGGCAGAAACTGGCGAGGGCTGCAGCAAGCCCGCCTTGGGAGAGATCGGTCACTGCGAGTTCCGGACAGGCCCTGACAAGTGTCCTGATACGGTCCACCAGGGCCGGATCCGCCCCGGGCGGCGGTGAACCGCCGCATCCGGTGAGGGTATCGAGCACCGATCCGCCGAAATGATTTCCGGCATTCCCGATCAGGGCAAGGGACATCCCCTCCTGTGGCAATGGCCGTGGTCCGGGTTTGACGCGGCCGACCATCCCGATGGATGGGGTGGGTTTGATCTGGGTGCCCATCTCGTCGCTCTCGTTGTAGAGGGAGACATTTCCCCCGACAATGGGAATCCCCATCGACCGTGCCATGTCACCCATCCCCCTCACACACTCGGCGATTTGCCAGTAGATCTCCGGGTGCACAGGACTGGCAAAATTGAGGCAGTTCACGATGCAGAGGGGATCGGCACCGGCACAGGCAAGGTTTGCAGCATTCTCATAGACCGCATTTGCGGTCCCGTCGTAGGGAGAAAGAAAGATGTGACGGGGGTTGCACCCGCAGGAAAGTGCCAGCCCCTCATCACCGAGCCTGAGCACTGCGGCATCACCGTTGAGCGCTACCGTCCGCAACTGCACGTCATGGTCGTACTGCTCGGCCACCCATGCCTTGGAAGCCACTTCTGGATGGGAGAGAACCGACAGGAAGAGATCCCGCAGGCCGGTTCCCGGCGGGGAGAACGGGCGGACGGCATCATAGGGGTGCTGGTTCCAGCCGCAGTCCGGAGCATCGCCGCAGAGAAATTCGATTGAAAGATCACAGACCGTCCGGCCATGGAACCTGACGATATACCGTGGTTCGGCAATCACTTCCCCGATATCACTCCATTTGAGATCGTACTTCTCTGCAATCTTTCCCATCAGGGGAACATCGGCTGGTGCGACCTCAATGAGCATCCGCTCCTGGCTCTCGGCAAGCATGATTTCCACTGGCCGCATATTCGGCTCCCGCTGGTGAACGCGGTCCGCATGAATGAGCCCGCCGAACGTGCTGCACATCTCGCTCGAAGCACCGGCAAGCCCTGCCGCCCCGAGATCACGGCAGGAACGTACTTTACCGGTCTCCGCCATCTCGAGAATGGCTTCGATCAGGAGTTTCTCGGTGAATGGGTCACCGATCTGGACGCTCGGCCGGTCCTGTGCTTCCGAGTCCTCGGCAAGGTCACGGGAGGCGAACGAGGCCCCGCCCAGGCCATCCCGCCCGGTTGTCGCTCCGACCAGCACCAGGTGGTTCCCCGGCTGTTTCACCCGCGCGGTGATAAACCGGTCAGGGTCGACAATCCCTACGCAGACCACATTTACCAGTGGATTTCCGTTATACCCGCTATCAAAGGCGAGATCTCCCCTGACCACCGGAACCCCGATACAATTCCCGTATCCCCCGATTCCTGCCACGACATGTTCGAGAAGGTATCGGTTCTTCTCCTTACCCAGAGGACCGAAGTAGAGCGGATCCATGAGTGCTATCGGCCGTGCACCCATGGAGAGGACATCGCGGACAATTCCCCCTACACCGGTCGCTGCACCGTCATGAGGATCAACGTAACTCGGGTGGTTGTGGCTCTCCATGCTCACCGCAAGTGCGATCCGGTCCGAAAAACGGACGATGGCCGCGTCATCACCCGGTCCGAGAATAACGTTCTTGCCGGTGGTGGGGAACGTTTTCAGGAGACGCTTTGTCGACCGGTAACTGCAGTGTTCACTCCATAGATTCTCAAAGCAGGCGATCTCCACATCGGTTGGTTCCCGCTGAAGCTTTTTCCGTATCTGTTCGAGGTCGGCGGCCGATAACATGCTGGTGAAATCTCTCTCATGCAACCTTAAATTTCCATCGCGGGGTTCATTATTTACGGTACCGGAGAGAAGTATAAAGCATGGTCGATCCGTATGAGGCACTCC
>JAAEES010000220.1 GCA_013415575.1 Methanomicrobiales archaeon
TTAATGTTCTACAACAACCCAGCTGTAGGAAAGATGACCCTTCCGGGCGGCCCCACCAAGGACGAGATCATGGCCATCTCGCTCCAGAAACTCGGACTGCAGAGCGGAGACATTTTTGTGGATATCGGCTGCGGGACCGGGAACGTTGCGGTGCACGCCGCTCCGTTCGTGCAGAAGGTGTACGCGGTGGATATCCGCGAAGAGGCGGTCCGGTGCACCCGGGAGGAGGCGGCCCGCTGCGGGATGAACAATATCGAGATCTCCTGCGAGCACGGTGCCGATCTCCTCATGCGCCTGCACCACGTCGATTGTGCGTTTGTCGGAGGATCTCGTGATCTCTCCCGCGTTTTAACCCTGCTTGCCCAAAAGCGGGTCCGGTCGGTGGTGGTGAATGCGGTGCTCCTCTCCACCCTCCATGAAGCGATCTCCACCATGGAACAGCTCGGGATCTTCAGGGAGGCGGTCCACGTGATGGTCTCCCGTTCCAGCCCCCTTGCAGGAGGGCTGATGTTCCGGCCGCTTGATCCGGTGTATATCATTGTGGGTGGCAGCCCATGCTGATCGGGCTTGGCCTCGGGCCCGGGGAACCCGAGTACCTCACCCTCCGGGCAGTGAGGCTCCTGAAGGAAGCCGATGCGGTCTTTGTACCGGGACGGATCGCCTGCGATCTGGTGGCACCGTACCGGGAGGCGGAGATCCTCGAATTTCCCATGACCGAGGACGAAACGGTGATCGCCGCCTGCATGGATCGGAACGCGGATCGGATCGCGCCCGTGGCAGCGAACGGCACGGCAGTGCTCGGGCTCATCGGTGACCCGAACTTCTTTTCGACTTACTCACGGCTCTGTGAGGCGCTCCAGGTCCGCTATCCCGGCATCGGGTGCCGGACCGAGCCTGCCATCAGTTCCATTACCGCATTCGCTTCAGTGGCGGGTATCTCGCTCTCCGAAGGTTTCATGGTCACGGACGGGCCGGACGATGTTCCCTGCCGTATTCAACTGAAAGTCAGACGCCCCCGGGAAGCCGCCGCACGTCTCAGGGAACAGGGGTACCGTTCATTTATCCTGGTGGAACGGATGTACATGGCAGACACCAGGGTTTACCGGGACCAGGAGCTTCCGGAGCAGAGCGACTACATGAGTATCCTGTATGCGAGGCGATGAGATGGGAAAAGTATGGTTCGTGGGTGCCGGGCCCGGGGCACCGGACCTGATCACCGTCAGGGGTATGGATCTCATCACCCGTGCTGATGTCCTGGTGTACACCGGCTCCCTGGTGAATCCCGCGCTCGTGGAGCGTTCAGGTGCACCGGTGAAGGTCGATTCATGGGGAAAGACGCTTGAGGAGATCGTCCCCCTGATGGTGCAGCATGCCCGGGAGGGGGCCCTTGTGGTGCGGCTTCACTCCGGAGACCCGGCCCTCTTCGGGGCAATCGTGGAACAGATGCAACTGCTCGACGAGGCAGGAGTCGGGTACGAGGTCGTGCCCGGGGTCTCCTCGCTCTTTGCCGCTGCAGCTGCACTCCGGACCCAGTTCACCCTCGGCGGAGTTGCCGAGACCCTTATCGTGACCCGGCCGGCTGGAAAGACGCTTGAGCGGGATGAGATCCCGGAGCTCTCCACCCACACCGCCACCCTGGTCTTCTTTCTCGGTGCCGACAGGATCGATGAGATCATCGCAAAGCTCAGGCGTCCCCCTTCGACTCCGGCAGCGGTA
>JAAEES010000058.1 GCA_013415575.1 Methanomicrobiales archaeon
AAGAGCGATTTGATTTCCCAGTATAAGACGGGACAGTTCTTGAGGCCGACAATTCCAATCCCGACTCCAACCCCTACTCCGATTCCGACACCTGATATACCAGCGAAAGGATCGGTGCCCGTTTCCTTTACACGGCTACCGGGATCCATATACGTCTTCTCTTATCCTGCAGGTGCGAATATCTATCTTGACGGAACACTCAAAGGCACCACGCCAATCACTATCACCGGGGTATCAGCGGGGTCACATAAGCTCGCATTAACAAAAAGTGGGTATGCCGGGGTCAGATATACCATACTCGGTTCTACTTCCAAACTCGATTATACCAATCTTAACGATGGGTTCTACAGCGATGGATTAAGTATCACTGTAGACGCAGGAAAGACCGTTCGGATCTTGGCAACGCTGAGTCTGGACATTCCGTCAGGGGGTTGACAAGATAAGAATTAAAATTCATCTTGATAGAAGGTTACCCGGCCAGATTTAGATGCGCCATTGCAGCACTTTTCACTCATGGTCTTATTCTCTAACCCTTTCTGCATCTCCATAGCAGCACTTTTAACGACTTCCTGATCCTGACATTCCTATTACTATCAATGACATTATTACTCCAAATGCGAAACTCATTGCGACAGTCAATGCAAAACTCCTTGCAACATTAACAGACGAATAGTGCTCTAAATAAACAAGCAATGCATATCCAAATCCAAGACCTGCCAAAACACTTTCAATTAAAACCCAACTGAATTTATTCATATTATTCTCTCTCCATCATCAATTTATTACGTTTCTTCGCGCGTAAATGCCCCCCATAGCAGCACTTCTTTTCCCCTGGCTGGTCCAGAAATTAACCTCGTCCCGGTTCATTTTTATAAATAAAAAGTTATGGCATCCTTTCTCCTCCCCGGTCCAGGTTTAATCCGACCGGTCCGCCCCGGCCCGTATCAGATACAACCCGTATACCGCCAGCACCACACCAGCGGTAACCGTCAGTGCCAGCTGCAACGGGGTCTGCACCGGGACAACAAGAGATCCGAGGGAAAGCAGGGCGGTGAAATTCACCAGTGCATGGATCATGACCGGAGGCCAGATCGTCCCGGTCCTGATAACGAGGGCTGCAAGGGTGATCCCGATACCGAAGGCGGCAACGGTATTGGCGATAACAAACAGGGGATCCCACAGTCCTCCGAGGACATTGAAGAGATGGGGAAGCCCGAACAGGAGGGCTGAGAGGATAACCGCGATCCTGGTCCCGGCAGGGAGCAGGGTCTGCAGAATGAGTCCCCTGAAAAACGCCTCCTCGGTCCAGGCCACGATGAGAGAGAAGACAGCGAACAATGCCACCTCCCGCCAGCCAGTTACCGATATTCCCTCGGAAAGGGACACCAGGGCGATGGCGGCCGGCAGGAGATACAGCACACGGTCCCGTCGGTGGCCGAGCGTGGTGAATCCTGCCTTCTCCCACCATCCCATCCTGGACAGGAGCAGGGCAGCCCCCGTTCCGATGATGAAATAGGACAGGGTCAACAGCACAACGGGATCCCGGGTGATGAATAAGGCAACTCCCCCTCCGAGGAGTGAGAGGAGGAAGAAGAGGAGGAGAAAAAACACTGCATTCAGGTAATGGCGTCGGGAGGTGAACCGGGGTATCCCGGCCGGAAACGGTTCTGGCATATGCATCAGATAGTCCTACCGCAGGGGAATTAAAGATCAGGGGTCAGTGATACATCCGGTCAAACGAATGGCCGCAGGTACTCATGGGTCAGGGTGAAGCCGAAACCTGGCCGGCCATGAGTAGTACCATAGCAGTTTCATTGGCATACTACCCCCTCTTATTGTCCCATCCCGTAGAAATATTTAAATTCTCCCTAGCTTCTCTGGAATACGAAGGAAGTCCTATGGTATCACCGAGTAAACCCGGAATGACATTTCCGGACGTTGTTGATCGTGCCTTCAAGGAGTACAAGCGCCACCTGAAAGTCACCGACATCATGAGTAGAGACGTTGTCACCACCACGGCAGAAACCTCCATGGAGGAAGCGGCACGCACCATGGGGGAGCGGCGAATCGGGAGCCTGGTGGTGGTGAAGTACGGGAGACCGGTGGCCATCGTGACCGAGCGGGACCTGCTTACCACGGTCCTTGCAGGAGGGTTGAACCTGGAAGAGACAACCGTGGAACAGGTCATGTCCTATCCCCTCATCACGATCTGTCCGAACACCGAGATACGGGAAGCGGCACGCACCATGATCCGGGAAAAAGGGCGCCTCGTTGTATTCGAATGCGGGCAGATGACCGGGATCGTCACCGCCGCCGACCTTATCCGGGAGATGCCCGACGCACCGGAATCATCCCTGGTCGTTGATGACTTCATGACCAGGAAACTCATAACAGTGGATGAGACCGGGACCGTTGCCGACATGGCAGTTGTGATGGGGCAGGGGAGGATCGGCAGTGTGATCGTCACCCGTGACGGAATGCCGTACGGGATCTTCACCGAGAGAGATCTGCTCTCGAAATTCTTTGCGCAGGGGCGTTCCCTGGACACCCCAGTCGGAGAGGCCTGCTCCTCGCCGCTCATCACCGCGCTGGCGGGAATCAGCATTCACGAAGCGGCCCGGATCATGGCCGGACGTCATATCAGGAGACTCCCGCTCACTGGTAAAACAGGCATTGCCGGGATCATCACTGCCCGGGACCTGGTCGAGGGGTACGCCCGGTGACAGGATGACCCTCCATGCCATACTGTTCCCTTTATAGTCCGCCCAATAACCCTCTTTTCCTGGCGACCTTTACCATCCTGGTCAGGTAGTGGATTGACGGGTGCATAGCCCTGAACCGTACTGACGCTGTATCGATACTGGCAAGGAACTCCTTCGGGTCCGAGAACGGTTCCATCTCCAGGTAGCAGCGTCCGAGTTCAAGCGGCGTGTGAGCGTCGGAACCCACCGATACCGGTTTTCCGTACCTGGCAGCACACTCCAGGGCCATCTCATTCTCTCCGGCCCTGATGATCCTCGCATTGTATCCTTCGAGGATATCAACCCTGGTTATAATATCATAGAGCGTTTCCCGGCGAAGGGCACTCGAGCGGTAGCTGCAGAACGGATGGGGAACCAGCGAGATTGCTCCCTGCTCATCAATCCTGTCGAGTGTTTCTTCTGCCGGGAGTCCTGCGGGAATCTCATCGGTGAGGAACACCCCGATAATCTCACCCTGGGCAGTGGTGATCTCTTCTGACAGAATCAGGGGAATATCCCTTGATCTTCTGGTGAGTTCCCGGTACACCGCTTCTGCTCCTGCGATTGTATTATGATCGCAGACCAGCGAGAGGATTCCCTTCTTTTCCCAGAGCCGGATAATGGATGCCGGGTCGGTGACCGCATCTGATGAATACCAGGAATGAACATGCATGTCCAGACGGAGAAACCCGGGCTCTCCGGCATCATCCTGCTCAGAGACGATACGGGACGGGAGTGAAGATGCTGAAGTCATGGGCATAGCGGATGCATCGGTTACGTTGCTCTATTGTTAAGGTTAAAAAATATATAAATAGTTCAGAGGAGGAAGGATCCTTCCTGAGAGAGCACGAAAGAAGTGAATGAGGCAGGGGATGACTATCCCCGGGTAAAGACCAGGACGTTACCCTTTTCGTCCCTCATCGACAGAGTCTGTCCTTCATCAACCACGTAGGAATTGGCGCTCTGCAATATCTGGAGGTAGGTAGCCTCGGTATCGCTCGTGCTCACGCAGTACATCTCGGTTGAAGTGATCGGTCCAATCATGATCTCTTCTCCAAAAGGACCTGTTTCTCCGCTCAGGGTGTAGGGAGCATTGTAATTGTTACAGCCTCCGTTTCCCGCCAGCGTTCCCTGGTCAAAGAAGGTGATGGTGATCGGTGCAGAAAATACGTTCAGAACGGCCTGGCCGCTCTGGATTCCCATTTCCGTGAGTGTCCATGTTCCGAGCAGCTCTGAATCGGTAACAGTTGCGGGAACAGCGGGGGTCATTTCCGGGGTGAACACGGTGGTTGGTGGCGGTGTTACTGAAGGTGATACCGACGGGGAAGTACATCCCGCCACCAGAATCCCAAGAACAATACAGACAAAGACTGCGAATGCCAGGAACTTCATACCACCTATTCCGAAAGAAATTTTTTAAACCTTTCCCCAGAGATTTCTCTCTTTCTCCTTTTCCGGGTTTCCGAGCCTGACAAGGGGTATATCGTTTAGGCCCCGCCCATGATTCCGCCTACCCGTACCAGTTCAATGGCATTAACGGGGCAGGCTGTTACACACCGGCCGCAACCGATACAGCAGCTGTCGTCCGGGCGGAATATACCTCCGCGCTGCTGCCTGATGCAGTGTTTCCGGCAGAAATGAGCACAGGTTCCGCATCGCTGGCAGAGGATATCATTGATTACCGGACGGTATGCACAAAACCCGCAGACACTGGTGTAATCGGCCTCGATGAGCAAAGATACCCCTGCCAGTGAATTTTTCCTGTCACCCTATGAAATTTGTGATGGTAAAACGGTACAAAGAGGGCTGTTCTGGCGGCAGCAAGCCCGCTCAATGCCCTGCTCCGGAGTCTTGACCAAAGCCATGGTCAATGAGATTACTTCAGGAGCCGATGGGACAGCTGGACAGTACCTGATCTTTGGTTGAGACGGGAAACAGTATCCTGGCACCGGCAATGACCCACTTCCGGATAAGGATAGCTTCCGGTATCAAAAAATTCTTCATACTCTCTGATAAACCAGAGCTGACATGCAGAGGTTCCGTTTCTTCATGCTGCTACTGGTATGCACGGCAGTGGTGATCCTCTCTGCACCTGGTGCCGCGGCGGCACATGGTTCACCTTCAGGAGGGGTATCCGACGCCGGCGGAATTGCCGGAGCTGCCAGTTCGGCATCATCCGGAACTTCGGGCGTCTCCTCCTCTGTTCCTCCTGCGGACTCCGGACCGACGGAGTCTTCCACTGATGAGGAACCTGCACAGGCAGCTGGGGGCGACAGAGGGGCAGAACCTGGTATCTCCGAGGATGGAGGAGCGGCCGGAGAACCCGGTTCACCACCGGCCGGACACGAGGACACGGACCGCTCACCGGACAACGGTCAGGGGCAGGAATCACAACAGGACTTCGGTTCAGGATATGATTCAGCGCCGGGACCATGGTACACAAAGCAGGTTGAACCATCCTGGAACCCGGAAGCCGGATCATCACAGGCCGGGCAGGAGGATCAGGGCCGTTCGCTGGACAACGGTCAGGGGCAGGGATCATCGCAGAACGTGGGTTCCGGCGATGATTCCGCTCAGGGACCACGGATAGCCGGGCAGGGTGAACCATCAGGGAAGTCGGAAGCCGGCATCGGGGGCGGGCCGCAGTCCGGATTCATGGGTGCAGATGCTCCCGGGGAGACCGCGAACAGGGTCCTCAGGGAGGGCAGCGGATTTCAGGGTGGCGGCGAGTTCAGAACTCATGCAGGAATCATTGTTTTCGGGACTGCTGTCGGAATGGCGCGTGGTTCCGATATCAGGAATTCACCGGCTCCAGGAGATGGGGGGGCGGGAAGACCTTCACGGGAAGGCGCTCCGGAACCGCCCTGGCATCCCTCCCGGGATACGGCCCCGAAGAGTGTCCCTCCCGAAACAGCGGCCAGAATTGAAAAAGGGGGCTCTGAATCCCCGTCCCGGGCCAGGGCGAAGCGGGAGGAGGAGTCAGATGAGGTGCCGGAGACCTGTTGCCACGTGCCTGAAGCCCCTGCTCCCGATTCCGTTCCCGGATTGGCCCCTTTTTTCCTTTTCTCCCTGTTCGGATTCCGGAGAATCCAGAAGAAGAATGTGCTCGATAATGACTGCCGAAGAGCTGTGTTCCATGCAATCGGCGATGCACCCGGCATCGACGCTGTTTCCCTTTCCGAGCGGCTGGAGATGAACATCAACACCCTCCGATACCACCTGGCAAAATTGCTGGCCACCGACAAAATCACCTATCTTTCCCGACCCGGCACGGTCCGCTACTACCTCAACCAGGGAAGGTACTCCCCGTTTGAACAGCTGGTCCTCCACTATCTGAGGGCGGAAACTGCGGGGAGCATTATCCTGCTCGTGTCGGAACGGCCGGGAATATCCCGCCAGGATCTCGCAGCTGTACTGGGAATATCCGGCCCTTCCGTGACCCGGCATATGCAGCAGTTGTCATCGGAAAGCATCGTCCGAAACGAGCCGGATGGGAGAGCCAACCACTACTATCTCACCGAAGAGGCCGCTCTGCTCCTTAAAAAATTTCAGATAATCCTGACAGGGATTCCCGTCGGTGTTTATCCGGCTCCGGTCTGATATGGGGAATGCAGGCCTGTATTCCTGGCCGTGGAAGTTTGAGACAGGGAATCAGGCTTTGATCTGCTGGTTACAGGGGCGGCATTTCTTCATCTGCTGGTCAATATCCTCGTTCACGATCTGCTTGATCTGCTCGACGAGGCGAAGACTGACAACAGCAGGATCCTCTCCTGTCTTCCGTGCTATTTCCCGGGACAGGTAGGGGATGACATACTCGTTGAACTGAAGTGGGGTTCCGGTAATCTTCCAGAGGGCATACTCCAGCTCTTCCTTCAGGGTCAGACGCATTCGTATCACTCACGGG
>JAAEES010000059.1 GCA_013415575.1 Methanomicrobiales archaeon
CCGGTCTGGTCGACGACCTCGACCATACCGTGGACCATCAGGGCAGGGATATCCTCCGGGGTAATAAAATATCTGGCTCCGGATATCTCCATTGAGAGTCCCCGGCCCGAGCGGCGTGCGGTGCCCGCACGTGTATATGAGACGGATGCCACCTTTCCCATGTCACTTCACCACAGATGATCTATGGATGAGAGAGTATGTAAAGGTGGCGTCTGACGAATAATTTCACTTATTTTCGCAAAATAAAGATTTAAAGGGGTTTTTTATATCGACGAAAACCACCGGAACTTCATGTCTGTTCCCTGCGTTTTTCTGCACACATGTGCCCGGAATGGCCGTGATATGTTAAAATACGGGTTCTCTGCCCGGCCTTTATAGAAAAGTTTATAAATTCATCGATACAAGAGATGAATGAAGCCAGCATGGCTTGGTTCCTGGATTAAGCAAAATGCTGATACTCTAATTGATCGATGGCTGATACTCTCACGCATCAATTATGTATCCAGGCGCAGGCCATGCTGGTCTTTTTTCATGACACCCGATTTTCATCGTTGAACCGGTTTTTGATCGCCTTTATTGAACCCCCGTTCAAAGATTAAATCAAGAAGCAGCGTCTAACCGCCCATGACTAAAAGAACGGATTTTCCGCGGATTAGGAGCATCTAAATAATAGAAACAAATTCTTTCCTCTCTTGCGCCTTGTCCTATCCTATAATGAGGTAGATGACAATAGAGAGGAGGAACGCCAGGAGCAGCATACCGATAGAGAGCGGTGGGATGAAGAGCACCATGGCATTGACCGTACTTGCCATCTGGGCTATCCGCTGGGATCCAAAAACCACCACCCGTTCACAGGTAGCGGTATCGCCGCCTGCACGTGCAGGAGAGAGATCATTGAGCGCCTCGCGGATTGACTGATCAATGTACGGGATGATGTGATCAGGGGGTATGTTGAAACCGACGGGGTTCTTGCCGCTGATGGTGTTGACCACATGGGAGTCGGTGGTCATGATCTCTGCCTCATCAACCAGGGTTAGCGCGTGGTCCCTGAGAACCTCCCTGACCCCGGCAAGGACATTATTGCCATCTATCAGAATATAGGCCGTAGTCTGTCCTCCGGTCCGGATGACCAGGGTTTCTATACCCTGGTCTCCGAAACCCTGGACCCGCGTGAAAGGGGGGATGACCTGGGAAGACCCTGCTTCCATCGGGTACTGCTCGAGACCAGGTCCTTCGTTGATAGCATGGCAGGCCGCCTGCTGGTAATCACGTGCGGCCAGGGATCCCGGCGAGATACTTGAGATATCCCCGGTAAAACAGTTATGGCCATCCACAAAGGCGACATGGGGGAATGAACGATGCCCTTCCGCCATGATGGCCATTCCGATACCAAAGTCGATATCCTCTGTTTTTTCAGGGGACCGGGTACTGACCATCAGGATTGTGGTGCCGAAGACCTGGTAGAGGAGTGAGACCGAACCTGAATGGTAGCGGTAGGCTCTGCTCGCGCCGAACGAATACTCTGGCCGGTCCTTCCCGGAACGGATTGCCGTGACAATCTTCTCGATCTCCTCTTCGGCAACAAGATTGAAGTCGTGGGTTGCTGTACCATGGGAGACCATCACCAGATCGGGAAATGCATTCTGGAGATATTTCGGGAGGATACCTCCCCCGATCTCCCCCATCGGCCCGGGATGGACATTCGGTACCGTGAAAATCACCCCGCGGCCCTTCTCCTTCCTGAAAAAAATGGTGACCTGCGGCACGTATACCTCTTCCCCAATTTCACGGAAGAAGTCCTCCATGGTCTTTGACCCATCGGTCAGGTGGGCGATGAACGTGTTGAGGAAACTGAGAATGTGGATGTGGAAAGCCCGGTAGAGCGGGCGATCGATCGCCCACATCAGGAGAATGAAGCCTGTCCCGAATACCAGGTGGAGGAGCAGGGCCAGCAGGAAGAACGGCGGGTCAAAAAACAACAGGCCGATGAGAAGCCCGGTTCCGCTCTGGGTAAGGGCCGGAACGATGATCCGGGTTAAACGAAAGTCAACAATTGCGGCGAGAACGATGAGCCGGGCCCCAAACATGAATCCTATCGCGATGGCATAGGACAGAGAGAGCAGGGTGATGCTCACCACCATGCCAGTGAGGGTAATGATGACACCGATAACCGTGCAGGAGAGTGCAAGCAGGGCCGAGCGGTTCCAGGTCAGGCGTCGCCCGGATATGGATGCCAGCGGGCCAGTCAGCAGGGCACCGGCGAGGGCCGGGATGGTAAATGCCAGGGTTCCGAAGAAGCGGATACCCGGTCCAAACCGAAAGCTTGCACCATCGATCAGAAATCCGAGAACCACAATGATGGCGAGAGAAGTCGGCCAGGAGGGTGCTGAAAATATGTATTTTGAGAGTCCCTCCATTTTGACGTCACCATTGATAATGCTCACCGTATCCCTCCTGATAGCCAGGTTCAGTGCTGCCTGATCCCCAAAACATCCTCCGGATTTCCGAATGCCTGCCTATACCGATCTGCCATCTGCACCCAGTCAGGGAGATTCGTCTGGCAGCCGGCGACCTCTATGGCGAACGATGCACAGACTGTTCCTACCCTGCAACAGGTGAGCGGAGAAAGATGCCGGGTAAACGCGGTCAGGAATCCGGCCCGATACGCATCTCCGGCACCGGTCGGATCTGCCATCCGGACCGGCACGGCGGGGATATGCCATTCCTCTCCCTGTACATAGAGCATACTCCCCCGGGAACCGCTGGTGAATACAGCCATGGGAACCTCATTGATGAGATCGTCCAGTGAAAGTCCGGTTATCCGGCACATGCCCTCCACTTCGTGATTATTTGCAAACAGGAGAGAAATATGGGAGAGGATCTCACACAACTGGTCAGCGGTATACCGGTGGAGATCCTGCCCGGGATCGAACGAGGAGAACTCTGCCCGTGAAGCGATCTTCACATTGAAGATCGGATCTGCGGTGGCCATATGGACACAGGGAAAGGACGGCGGCTCCGAAACCCTGAAGATATCCGAGGCTCCCCACTCGAAGAAGGTGATCTGGTCCCCGGCTTCATCCGTGAACATGAACGCAGTCGGGGTGTGGGTCCCGGGAACAATATAGAACTGTTTCTTTACTCCGAGGCTGTGTAGCCAGGCATCGTAATCGCTTCCGGCAAAATCATCGCCGACCGCACTCACCAGAGTGACCGAACCACCAAGGCGGGCAATTCCGGCGGCGATGTTGGCGGCGCCACCGCCATAAAAGATCTTCCGGTCGGTGATGGTTGCTGAACTATTTGGGTGAGGGAGGAGGCCTACCCGGGAGATGTGATCGATAGCCGTGTGCCCGGCTACATGGATCATAGTTCGCATACGTCCTTTACCTGGAGCGGGACATCCCGGAGGGCCTTTCCAATAACCGACCTGGCGATCTTCGCCGCATGATCCGGTGTATCGGCACGAAATACCTTCATCTCCAGCACGAGGCCGACCAGTGCTGTATTGGCAACAACCAGGGCACTATTCAATTCTCCGTCGCAGAAAGGACAGGCAAGCATCCCTGCTTCGATCTCGACATACTTGGCCGTCGGATTGAGACGTTTTCCGGCTTCGCTGATGGCGATTCCTACGGCATCGTCAAGCGATTTTACATCCTTGATAATCCAGGCTGATTCCAGTACCACCAGATAATCGGGCATTCCTGTCCTCCCTCACCATTCCTCGTAATGGAGGTGCTCGGCTACCGGCATCCGTCCGGTCAGTTCTGCAGGAGGCTTTCCCCTTCCGATACAGATGATAGCGACCGGTCTGACATGGGGCGGAAGGCCGAGGATATTCTTTGTCTCTTCTTCATCAAACGCGCCCACCCAGCACGAACAGAGCTGCAGTGCATGGGCAGCGAGCAGGAGATAGGTGCCGGCAATAGTCGCATCCTGCACCGCATACAGGATTCCCCGTTCCCCATACCGTGACATCGAACGGACGTAATTTGCACAGACCACAAAGAGGACGGGTGCGTCCCTGACATGATGCTGGCCGAATGCAGCTTCGGAGAGTGCTTCCCTCCGTTCAGGATCCCTGACCATCACCACATCCCAGGCTTCGAGGTTTCCTGCACTGGGGGCGGTGCTGGCACAATCCACCATATAGACGATCTCCCGCTCGCTGATCTCATCGGCAGAGTACTTCCTGACCGAACTTCGGCCCGCCAGAAACTCGAGGAATTCAGAGGAGTCCATGCTCTCCGAGTACCTGCCAGGCCCCCTGGGCGGCGGTGGTCACCATACTGATCGATTCCGAGAGCCTGAGTGACGCGGAACCATACTGATCACTCTCAGTAAGGCTGATAGCCTCGCTCATCAGGTCGATAGCTTTCCGGAACTCGGTAAGTTCGGTTCCGCGGTATGCAAACTGGAGTTCTGCTCTGACCGAATCCAGGACCATGACCAGCATCCTCCTCGCCCCCACCTTCTCAGCGTCAGGAAACCCTGCAAGAGCTGTTACCAGATGTGAGCAGATGATCAGTTCGGATTTGGCTCGTTCCGCAAACTGATAGCTCTTCACCGCAGTCTTGAGATCCATGTTCTCTTTATCAGCTCACCCGATGATGATAGTTCCGGAAATCGTTCTTCCCGGTCCCGCGGCAGAAAAGTGATATTGGATATCGATAGAGGCCTGGTTACCGGCCTGCTTTCTGTTTTGCACCCATAACCGATGCTTTCGAGCGGCGCATCGATTTCCGTACCATGGGATTTCCGGTCCTTGAATCCCCGCGTCCTCCGCTGCGGCGACCGCCACGGCCGCCACGGCGTCCGCCCCGCTGTCCGCCATAAGCATCTCCGGTTTCCTTTTCAAGCTTCTTGAGAGAGGCCCCGGCCTTGAACCGCTGGTTGGGCCCGGGTCTCTTCAATTCCCCTTCGGATTTGGGTACAAGCCTGATCTGGCCTTTGACACCTTTGACCTGGACCCACTGGACTGTTCCTGTTTTTCCCATATCTGAAACTCCTTACTAAACCTTGTTACACCGGATGGATCTCTTTTTCCTTCACATGTGCGGCGATTTCCTGACGGAGTACCTCACTCACCAGTTTCCCATCGACAGAACCTCTGACTTCATCCATGACCACACCCATGAGCGGGCCAAGAGCCCCCTTCCCGCGTTCAGTAATGAAATCGCTCCGTGACTCGACAATCTTCTTCACGATCGCCCGGAGTTCTTCACGTGAGATCGCAGGGGCGCACTCCTGAATCGCTTCAGCAACCGAAGCCCCGGAAGAGACCATTCCGAGAATGGCGGGTATGGCTTCTTTTGCTGCTTCCCCAAGCTCGACAGCAGACAGGATATCCAGGATCTCCTGATCCGTAATGTGACTGACATCAGTGCCTGCCCGGGACAGCTCTTTCAGGGTCGAGAGCAGGGTCCGCGCAGCAAGGGCGGGGGAGATTCCTGCTGCGACCATGCGTTCAAAGAGAAACACCTGTTCGGAAGATACCAGCTGGGAAGCGAGCGCCGGATCAAGATGGAGATTTTGGACAAACCTGTCTCGTTTCTCAGTCAGGAGCTCGGGAAGGGGCAGGGAATCAAACCAGTCGCTGGTGATGGTAACCGGAACCACATCCGTTTCCGGGTACATCCGTGCGGCACCCGGGAGCGGGCGCATATAGGCAGTGCTCCCTTCTTCAAGCATCTTCCTGGTCTCTTCGGGGACCCCCCGGAGCGCCCATCCGGCCCTGATAACTACCTGCTGTGCTGCACACCGGGCTTTCCCCGGGTCTGCTGCAACCAGGATGATACATTCATTGTCCCCTGCCGATAGGTGTGCCCGCAGCTCTGCAACTTCCCCGGCTGCGATCCCGTAAGCTGGGAGTTCATCGGTATGAAAAATTCCCCCGACCCCGCATTTCCTGGCATAATCGGAGAATTCGCTTCCGAGCCTCCTTCCCGGCTGGATCTCCCTGCCCACCAGTCCTGCGAATCCCGGCAGACGCACGGCAAGAATGCGGGAGGCTCTCTTCAGGATCGATGATTTCGTTGTTCCGAAGATACCGGTGACATCGACCGGTTCCTCTACGACAGACGCCCCGCGGTCTCTCAATTGGTCCCTGATCGAGAGCAGGTTCTCCTGGCGAAGCGCCTCCCGTTTCACCACCTCGGCGATGAGATCGAGCTCCTGCACCCCTTTGATCTCCACCCGTGCACCATCCCTGATGGAGATGTTCACATCCTGCCGGATGGTCCCGAGACCCCGCTTCACCCTCCCGGTTGACCTGAGCACCATTCCCAGGTATGCGGCAATCTCCCGGACCTCTTCTGGTGTCTTCATGCAGGGGGAGGTGGTAATCTCCACCAGCGGTATTCCCAGGCGGTCGAGCGAGAAGGTGTCCCCCT
Organism: Methanomicrobiales archaeon; assembly: GCA_013415575.1. Classification (GTDB taxonomy): domain Archaea; phylum Halobacteriota; class Methanomicrobia; order Methanomicrobiales; family Methanospirillaceae; genus UBA9949. Next base: position 6,396 of record JAAEES010000059.1, read on the forward strand.
CTACCCGCTGCGCTGCCTCCTCCTCGAGGCAGATAGTCTCGATGCTTCCGCCGTTCGGAAGCACCCCGTCCATCGCTACCAGGGCCGTTCTCTGGAATCCGCTGGTGTTGGATCCGTCGATTACCAGCTTCCGCATGGTGTGAACCTGGCCAATGGGGGTCATCGACAGGGTCCGGGCAATGGTACAACAGATTTCAAGGGCTTCCGGGTTGAGAGGTGCAGGGGGCTCTTCGTCATACTCCACCAGACAGGTCGTGTCATAGGCATAGTAGCAGAACTGTCGTTCCTGTTTCATCTCCTCCTTTGCCGCCTCATCGATCTCGCCAAGCTCGCTCTCGGTTGCCCGGAGATACCGGAAGAATTCCCCGGAGCGTTCATCGAATTTCCTGAGCACGGTCGGACAGTGGCAGAAGAGTTTCTCCCGGGTGTTCATCTGCTGGTGGATCTCGATTCCTGCCTTCAGGCCGAGGTTCTCATAGTCCATTGGTCGACCTCCCGGTATACTCGCCTTTGAGGTTTGACCTCATCAGCCGCTCTGCGCACTCCGGATCCTTTTCATTCCCAAGTACCCACATCAGCTTCACCAGCGCTGTCTCGGGAAGCATATCCTCTCCTTCGATGACTCCCGCTTTAAGCAGGTCGCGTCCGGTATCATACACGCGGTCACAGACCCGTCCGTGCAGGCACTGGGAGGTCATTACGACCAGGGTTCCTTCTTCGATCAGCTTCCGGATTGCCGGAATGAGTATGGTGCTCACATGGCCAAGTCCGGTTCCGGAGAGAACCAGTCCGGCATATCCGGAGAACGCCTCAACCGAGGCCGGTGACATCCCGGGGAAGAACGTCATGAGGGCGCACCGCTCCTCCAGGTTCTTACTCAGGCCGGGCTCGCACGAGCCCCGCCTTACGGCGCAGGGTTCGAGGTTGACCGAGAGGGACGGGTATGTAACACTCCCGACGGGGAGCGTGCCGATACTGCGGAACGCGTCCCGCCGGGATGTATGCATCTTCCGGACCCGGGTGCCGCGATGAATGGCACAGACATCGTCATTCGTACTGGCGTGCATGACCACAGCCACCTCCCCGAGGTCGCTTGCCGCAGCACTGGCACTGCAGAGTGCATTCATAGTATTGTCGCTGCTCGGCCGGTCTGCTGATCGCTGTGACCCTACAAAGATGACCGGCACCGGGGTATCAAGCATGAAGCTCAGTGCAGCGGCACTGTAGGCCATGGTGTCGGTGCCATGGGTGACGATAACACCGGATGCTCCACCCCGGATCTCCTCGTATACCGCCTCTGCCAGCTGCTGCCAGATGGCAAGGGTCATATTCTCCGAAAGGATGGTGGTGAGCTTCCGCGCCCGGTAGTACCCGATGGTCTGGAGGCGGGGTATCGCCCTCAGGATGTCGGCGGCATCAAACTGGCTGGTCACCGCCCCGGTCCGGTAGTCAATACGGCTGGCGATCGTCCCGCCTGTTGATACGATGGAGAGCGCGGATAGGGATTCGTCCTGGGAGATTGTTATTTCCGGCAGCTCCACAATTTCCGGACGGGAGACCAGGGAGAGGCAGGAGACCGGGACGCCGACATTGTACCCGCTCTCCAGTTTTACCACGGCATGCCCATCCCTGCTGGTGATATACGTTCCCTTCCGGGGATTGCGGCCATAGGTGCAGAGGACAATATCCCCGGATGAGAAATCACCTGTCACGATACAATCCTCCGTGCTTCGCGGATGAGTGCCTGAACCGATTCTGTGAGCTGCTCTTTCCTCTTCTCCAGCATTTCCCGGTCCCCGGCCAGCTGTCTCCTCCGTTCTTCAAGGGCGGCGGCGACCGGGATCTTTGCAGGGCTGCCCGTCGCCCGCTTCTCCTGAAGGCTCTTTTCCACATCGAGAGCAACTGTGATATCAATAGCAGAAAGCCCCCGTGTTGAGAGGGGAGATCCGGTGATCTCTACCGCTGCCGCGTCAAGATTCAGGAGGTCGGGAGTTCCTTTCTGGACCGCACGTCCCACGATGCTGTGTGCGGTCCGGAACGGGAGACCGAACCGCCGCACCAGCATATCGGCCAAATCGGTGGCGGTGGCATTGCCCCGTCCTGCCTCCTCCCGCATTCTCCCGGTATTGAAGGTCGCAGAAGCGAGCATCTCGGCAAGGAGGCCGGTCGTATGCTTGGCATCCTGCACACCACGGATGAGGCCCGGCGTCAGCTCCTGCAGGTCCCGGTTGTAGCTCATCGGGAGCCCCTTCACGATGGCGGCCGATGCCATGAATGCCCCAAGGACCGACCCCGTCTTGGCCCGCATGATCTCGGCGCTGTCAGGGTTCTTTTTCTGTGGCATGATCGAACTCGTGGAGCAGAACGCATCGTCGAGATCGACAAACCGGACAAAGGCCGAGCTCCAGAGGATAAGATCCTCGCAGAGCCGGCTTACCGTGACCATGAGGAGACTGAGGTCTGCCAGGACTTCCAGGGCGAAGTCGCGGGAGGCAACAGCATCCATGGTATTTCCGATGACCCCGTCAAACCCGAGCAAATCTGCAGTGTACTCCCGGTTGATGGGAAAACCGGTCGATGCAAACGCCGCAGCACCGAGCGGGGACCGGTTCACCCGCGGGAATGTTTCATGCAGGCGTTCAAAATCACGGGAGAAAGCCTGCTCATACGAGAGAAAGTAGTGGGCAAGGGTCGTGGGCTGGGCATGCTGGAAATGAGTGAAACCGGGCATGACTGCGTCCTGGTGATCCCCCGCAAGGGATAGGAGAACCTCACGTAGTTTGCAGAGGATGGTGAGCTGCCGGAGGATATCCTCCCTTATGCGGATCCGCAGGCATGCCGCAACCTCATCGTTCCGCGATCGGCCGGAATGCAGCCTCCCACCTACTTCTTCCCCGGTATTCTCGATGAGGTAAGATTCGATTCCGGCATGGATATCCTCGAACTGATCGCCGAACGCCGAATCGGGGATACCATTGTCATAGAGCGTGAGAAGTGCAGAAAGGAGTGACTTCGCTGTATCCGGTTCGATGATCCGCTGTTTATTCAGCATCATGACATGTGCAATATCGACAAGAACGTCAGCATCTGCCAGATGCCGGTCAGCTCCCATTGAGGAAAGAAAATGCATCATTTCGCCGGACCGTTCTCCGGCTAGACGGCCCCGCCGCACCACATCATTGCGCATCGGTATAACAACCTCTGATCCATTGATGGGCGGGAAAAATGATTAAAGCCACGCCTTCCGTGCGGCAAGCTCGATGGCCCGCTGCACCGATTCACGGGGGATGATGGTGGCCACCGGGATGTGGACCAGCTGTTCGATGATACTTGAGACGATGGGTGCACAGACGATTGCGGTTGCACCCTCTCGTTCGGCGCGGACTGCGGCGACGATTGCATCCTCCATGGTATGCACCGGGTATTCCCGTACCCGTATCCTTCTCCCATCAACTTCGGCATTCCGTTCCTGGACGGTATCGAGCACAGGCCTTGCGGCGATGAGGCCGATGAACTCCCCTTCCCCGGATCCTTCAAAGAGGCGCAGGGCATGGACTATCGCCCGGAGCGTCGAGAGGTTTGGCGAACGCTGCCCATGGAGTATCTTGTAGAGTGAGCTCTGGGCAATCCCGCTCTTCTCTGAAAGTTCCCGGACACTGATCCTGAGATCGCTCTTCATGATCAGGTGGAGTGCCCGGACAAACTCCTGGTCAGAAGCGAGGGCTGCGCGCATCAGCCGGTCAATGGGGTCGCTGAGTACCATAGATATATACAGAAAGGATAATTATCGACAATATAAAATACTATTGTCCAACAAAATCTGCCAAAACCACTTCAAATGGACGTTACTCTATAATAAGTGGTGATATTGTATAATAATAGAGAAACTTTCTCACAATTGTATAATTTATTTGACTCAATAAGAGAATTTATAGAGTGTCAGTCACACCTACTACGCATGAAGATTCCAAGCCTCATTGCGCTCGCCGGAATCATGGCGGTTGCCCTGCTCATTGCCGGGTGCACTACCCCCACCCCGCCTGCAGAAAGTACGGTGTCCCTCATCCAGACCCGGGGGACCGGGCCGATGCCGACTCTCCTTGGTACCGACCAGATCGATGCGTACATCGCCTGGCAGCCGACTGTTGAAGTTGCGCCGCTTGCCGGAATCGGCAGAGTCCTCCTCTACACGGGTGACCTGCCCCCGGAAGGAAAATGGACGAACCATCCCTGTTGTGTTCTTTCGGCGCGTCAGGACATCATTGCTGAGAATCCCGACCTTGTGAATGCCATTGCCGCGCTCACCATCCTCTCCACCGATTATGTGAAGGAGAATCCTGACGAGAGCGCGGAAATCGTAGCCGACTGGCTGGCTGGCAAAGGCAACTTCACCTATGGAGATGTCTCGGTATCGTCGGTTGATGTCCTCAAACAGGCATTCCCCACGGTGAAGTTTGTGAACGAGCCTACCGATGATTGGATCGACGGAAATATCGAATTCGTGCACGCGCTCAGGGAACTTGGCGTGCTCACCGGGTCCCTGGCAAATACGACTGATGAGGAGACCAGGGCCATCCTGTTTGATACTAATCCCTACTATCAGGCTCAGGCTATGATCGAGGCGGGGACCATCACCACCCCGAAACCGGCAGAGAAGGAGATCGGTATCGGCTACCTGAACTCCGATCATCACGCAGCGCTCTTCGTTGCGGTGAAGAACTGGCAGTACTTCAACGACAACTACGGGATTGCCCTGAAACCGGTGGACGGGACACAGTCCCGGCCCGAGAAGGCTGAGCTTATCGTCAACGGCCAGAAGATTGCCGATGTCCGGCTCATTCCGGGTGATGCAGGCCCGCAGCTGATGCAACTGGCCTCAACAGAAGCAATCCAGTTTGCCTATGTCGGAAACCCCCCGGCTATCGCAGCGGTTGATAAAGGAACCCCGATCAAGATTCTCCTGGCAATAAATACCGAAGGCTCCGGCGTGGTCGTTTCCAATGAGTCCCCGGCAACAGACTGGGAGAGTTTCGTGGACTGGGCCGAGATCCGTTCGGCGGCCGGAAAACCATTGGTCATTGCCGCACCCGGTAAGGGATCCATCCAGGA
>JAAEES010000003.1 GCA_013415575.1 Methanomicrobiales archaeon
CATCAGCCGGGTGATGGTGAGGAGCATCGGGGTGAGGAGGAGGACGGTGGTGACGTTGTCCAGGAACGCACTCGTGACTGCGGTTACCAGACAGAAGAGAATCATCACCAAAATCGGGCTCCCCCGGGCAGCTTTCGCAGTCTTGATCGCGATGAACTCGAACAATCCGCTGTTCCGGGCGGTGTTGACGATGATCATCATCCCCATCAGCAGGAAGATTGTGCCGAAGTCAAGGTACTCGAGCAGCTTGTCCCAGGGCACGATATGGAGGAGGACAACGATTGCCGCACCAAACATCGCCGCGACTGCCCGGTGGACGCGCTCATCGACGATCAGGACATAGGTGAGGAGGAATACAAAAACCGAGATGATGGCTGCCGAACCTATTCCGTCACCGAACATGAGATGCACCTAGTAAATCAGCACCGAACACCGGGCCCGCTGGGTAACCTGTATCGCTGCCGGAGAGGCTGGTACGGCCTCAGTGGTCCCTGAACCATATCCCCGGCTGACCGCTATGATATCGTATCCCTCCGAAAGACGTAATGCATCCTCGATCTGGGATCCGGTAAAAAGGCTCGTGGTGACCCGAATCCCTTCATGACCGATAATCCGGGAGAATGCTGCCAGCTTCTCCCTGCCAGCCACCTCTTTCTTAACCTGGTATTCATCCCTGAGCTTTGCGCCTCCGATCTCTTCAAGGAGCCTGAGTACATCCCTGTCAACGATGTAGGCGATGTGGATCTCGGCCTGGTACACAGACAGGACCCAGACGAGTCCGGGAGCGGGGGGTTCCACGAAATAGTCGATGGGTATGAGGATTTTTTTTATCTCTCTGACTCTCATCTCCTCCTCACTCATCAGAAAATCTGCATATTCTTTCCTGATCTGTTCATACTGGCCTATAGTCCTGCCCCTGAACTTTCTCTCTATGAGTGAGGAGTAGTATCCCATGAGAAACGAGTAGTTCATTTTATCTGCGGCACAAAAAAGATTTGTGTCGACAATCCGAATTTTCCCTCCGAATGGAAAAAATCCTTCAACGGTTCTGGTGATGCTGATCCCCGGGTCCCTGGCCCCGGCGCAGGATTTTTGGTGCCTCCCCCCAAGCTGCTATGACGATGCAGTTCCATCCTTCAGATCAGGGTATATGTGACGTATTCGGCCCAGTTCTTCCCATAAACTCCGGGGAGATCTCCTCGGGGTCAGATATATGAGTCTTCACCCTGCCGATCCCCGTATCAGAGTCTTCGATGACAATGCCGGTTTCTATGACCGGTGGTTCGAAGAGAACAGGGAGGAATATGCACAGGAGCTCTCGTTCATCAGGCGGCATACTCCCCAGGCATCACCGTCGCTTGAGATCGGTGCAGGCACCGGGCGCTTTGCCGCTCCGCTCGGCATGGATGTTGCTCTTGAACCGTCCCGCGAAATGGCCCGTTTAGCCCGTTGTCGGGATGTTGAAGTGGTCCGCGGCCTCGCCGAATGCGTGCCCTTTCATACGGGCACGTTTTCACTGGTCCTGATGATCACCGTTGACTGCTATCTCCAGGATATTAGCCGTTCTTTTTCAGAGATACGGCGGGTTCTTTCACCAGAGGGGTTCTTTGTCGTTGCATTTATTGAGCGGAAAAGCCCGCTCGGGGTGTACTATACAAAAACCAGGGAGAAGTCACGGTTCCTCTCCCTGGCGAATTTTCACACCAGTGGTGAGATTTCCGGATACCTCATCCAGGCCGGGTTCTGCCTTCCGGTCATCTACTCCCTCAGCCAGGGATTCTCTGTTCTCGTCGCCCGTCCCGGCCGTTGATCCGGATTCTGGATGGGTAATCATAGCCCGGGTGGCGGAGGAGGCGATGAAATGGGTGAAGAAGTACCTGAAGGATCGGTTTTTTTTCATGGCAACTTCGAACGAAAAGAGATCGAGGATGTCGGCCATCAGCGCAATTCGTGAGGTATAGGAATGGGGTATCATCCGGTTGAATATCTCCTTGGTGATATGGTTGGTATTCCGGTATGACCGGAGAGAGAGACGTTTCTGCGACCTGTCATCGAGCCCGGCGAGATACCAGCTCTCTATCTCCTGGATAATAACAACGATTCGTTCGTCCGAGAGAACACAGAACCGGGACTTGAGCACCGCCTTCTTGGCCTTCACGTTCCGCTCCTGATCGATATCCCCGCACAGAATGAAGTCATGGTCCATGGCAGTGACGCTCCGGACAAAACGGCAGACCTTAACGCTCTTCATGCAGGCGTAGGTAATAAGCTCCACTGACGCGTATTCTCTTTCAAGGAGCGGTACGATTATCCGTGAGAAGAACCGCTGGTCATCGCTGCCCTCGACAAATATAAAAAGCCGTCTGGGAGTCATTCCATTCCCAGGAGGTTCTGGATGAAGAGATCCTCTATCCCGATCTCATGCTCGAGAAAGGTCCGTATCTCTTTCTTTGTCCCCGGACGGGTGACCTGCGAGAACCCGTTGCGGTCCCGGTATATCAGGAGTATGTCTTCCAGGTCGACGTGCTTGACCATCTCAGGATTGTGGGTGGTGACAATGATCTGCTTGGTCTGTGCCGCATCCTTCAGCATCTCCACGAGCTGCGAGATCAGGAAGGGGTGAATATTCCGCTCAGGCTCTTCTATCACCGTGACCGGCCGTTTCTCAAAGTACAGGGCGATGATGAGAGCAAGGATATTGATAGTCCCGTCAGATATCATCGATGCCGGAAGGTACTTGTCGCTGCTGTAGGTCTCCTTCAGTTTGAGGAACAGGGACATATCCATGAATTTTTCAACCGCTATCTCGTCGATGAACGGGAGCATTTCGTGGGTCAGGCGCAGGAACTCGGCCTTCTTCTGTGGATCCTCAAGGATGTTCTTGATCACGATGGCAAGGTTGCTCCCGTCCTTCTCAAGCTCGGTCTTGCCGACGATGGGGACCGCCCGCTTCAGGAGGAGCGGATCAAAGTCAAAGACCTTCATCCCGCGAAATATCCATTCAAGCGGGGGTATACCGGGGACAGCGATGGGAAGGTTCATGATCAGCCAGCGGACAGGAATCTCATGCCGCTGGAAGTACTGAGGAAAGAGCTCCGAATCGCGTAGCTCGAGCGTTTCCGGGGGAACGATGGTATAGGCCACAGAGCCCTCGACCCGGGCGAGGGTGATCCGTCCCATACCAAGCTCACTGCGTTCATCTGTTTCCGGCCGGGAGAAGATCCCGGTGATAACCAGCAGGTCTCGTGATATCTCGTAATTTTCCCCTGCATCAGAGAATGAGAGAGAGAATTCGTACAGGATCTCGTAGGGCTCGAAATCGATCGCGATACCATCCTTTACGGCAATGACATCCTGCCGCTTTTCTTCGAGCAGGTAGAGGATCCTGAAGGAAAACGGCATCCCCGACCCGATCGTGGTGTTTCGGAGATATTCCACACCCCCCTGCAGGGATATGGCGTTATTCAGGCCGTACTTGGCGATATCCCTGATAAATTTGAAGATCTGGATGAGATTGGACTTTCCGGATGCATTCGACCCGATGATGATGTTGAAATTGTCGGGCTCGATCTGGAGCTCCCTGAAGCTTTTAAAATTACCGACCGAGATCTCCCTGATAGGCATGCATGAGCATTCTTTGGCCATGGACAAAAGATCTTCGTTTGCCCGGAACCGTAGTCCTGATCGAAAGAGTGTTTTAGGAACGGGCAGAACAGGTAGATAGGAACGCGGATGGCGGACTATCCGGTCATCGAGGCTGAAAGGCTCACCAAACGTTTTGGCACGCTTACCGCGGTAGAGGGTATCAGCTTCTCGGTCTCCAGGGGAGATGTCTTCGGTTTCCTCGGGCCGAACGGAGCCGGGAAGACCACCACCATGAAGATGATCCAGTGCATCTCGCCGAGGACGGCCGGTGCACTCACCGTGCTGGGAATGGACACCGCCACCCATCCCCGTGAGATCAAGGCAGAGCTCGGGGTGCTGCCCCAGGAGACCAACCTTGACCCGGAATTCACCTGCCGGGAGAATCTTCTCGCGTATGCCCGGTACTTTGATATCCCGGTTTCAGAGGCCCGGAAACGTGCCGACGAACTCCTCTCTTTTGTTCAGCTCCAGGAAAAACAGGATGTGCCGATCGACAAACTCTCCGGCGGAATGAAGCGAAGGCTCCTCCTGGCGCGTGCCCTGATCAATGACCCACAGCTCCTCATCCTCGATGAGCCCACCATCGGCCTTGATCCCCAGGGACGCCACCTCATCTGGGAGAAACTCAAGGCACTCCAGGCGGCAGGGAATACCATCGTGCTCACCACCCACTACCTCGAGGAGGCAGAGAGGCTCTGCAACCGGCTGGTGATCATGGACAGAGGGAAAATTCTGGTGGAAGGGAGTCCTGCCAACCTGATCTCGCGCTACGTCGGGAACGATATTGTTGAGGCAGAGCACACCCCGGAGGTCGTTTCATGCCTCGAGGAGATGGGGGCCAGGTTCGAGATATATGGCGATATGGTCCAGGTGCTCACCGATCAGCCCAGAGAAGTGGCAAAACGGCTCTTTGAAACGTGCAACCCCGGGCATGTCTTCGCCCGTCGTGCCTCACTTGAGGATGTCTTCCTCAAACTGACCGGGAGAGTGCTTCGTGACTGACACGGAAGATTACGACCAGGAGTACAGTTACATCCTTCCCCGGGTATCACGATCCGCCCTCAAGGTCTGGCGGCGAAACTGGGATGTTTTCTTCAAGACTTACCAGGTGAACTTTCTCCCCCCGTTCATCGAACCGGTGCTCTACCTGCTCGCCATCGGATTCGGCCTCGGGATGTTCGTCGGTGAGATTGACGGGATCCCCTATGTGGAATTCATTGCACCTGCACTCCTCTCAATCTCCATGATGAACTCGGCCTTCTTCGAATGCACCTATTCATCGTACGTGCGGATGTACTACCAGAAGACCTTTGATGCCATGATTGCCACCCCCCTCTCCATCGATGACGTGATCACAGGGGAACTGCTCTGGGGGGCGACACGGAGCCTCATCTATTCATCGGTAATGCTCCTCGTCCTCATCGGGTTTGGCGTCGTAAACCTCCCCTCGTCTCTCCTGGTAATCCCCTTCTCGTTCCTTGCCGGACTCATGTTTGCCTGCATCGCGATGTGCTTCACGGCCATCACTCCGGGAATCGATGCCCTCAACTACCCGTCCTTCCTGTTCATCACCCCGATGTTCCTCTTTTCAGGGACGTTCTTCCCGCTCTCTATCCTCCCTGAACCGGTCCAGCTGCTCGCCATCGCCTTCCTCCCCCTCACCCAGCTGGTGATCGTTGCCCGGTCGCTCACCCTCACCGATCTCTCCCCCCTGTTCGGCTACAGCCTGGTCTGGATAGGGGTGGTAACCACAATCTTCTTCGTACTCTCCACCTTGCTGATGCGGCGGAGGCTCATTGTCTGAAGCCAATACCTAAATATTGCGGCTTCCTTTCTCTAAGGACCAGAGGATACCGAAATGACCGTCTATACCTGCGCCCAGACCAATGTGCTCAGTGTGAAACCTGATGCCACCGTCCGTTTTGTAGCCGGCCTGATGAACGAGAAGAACATCGGATGCGTCGTGGTTACCGAGAATCATAAGCCGGTTGGAATCGTGACCGATCGTGACATTGCACTCCGTGGTGAAATGCTCTGCGGGGATCCTGACACGACCCTTATCGGGAGCATCATGACCAGGGATATCGTCACCATCAGGAAAGATACCGGCATCTTCGAGGCCATCCAGGAGATGAAATCAGCTGGTGTCCGGAGAATGCCCATCGTCGATGGCGCAGGCAGGCTCGTTGCATTGCTGACCGTCGATGACCTGATCCGGCTGCTTGCCCGCGAGCTGGGGGATATCGCCCGGATCATCGGAAAAGAGAGCCCCGAAATCTGAAACCCTTTCCTTTTCATTGCTTGATTCAGACGGAAAAACTTATTGAAGTCCCATTTTAACATTCCTGAAAGATAACCATTCCCGTTTCACCAGGGAATTTCGCAACCGGCCTAGAGCCAGCCTTTCTCCTTCCAGTACGTGTATTCGTGGACCCAGCTGTCTTTGTTTGCAGTAACGAGAGCCCGCATACGGGCTTTCATCTCGGCATGCTGCAACTCCTGATCAGGGTACCGGATGTTACCTGAAATCGCCTGGCCCAGGGCCACTCCGAGGTCAGATGCCTGTTTTTCGGCAACCGAGAGGAGAGTGGGGTCCGGCCCCAGCACCACCCCGACACCGCCTACGGTTGTGGCACCGAGTATCCTGAGTATGCTGTTCTGGTACTCTACAACCTCCTGCGCGTGCGAGCCCCCGGCAGTTGAGACCGAACACCCGTATTTTCCCAGAAACTTCTGGCAGTGGATTGCATCGGCGAGCCGATCGAACACGAGCTTCATCTGCGCGGTGACCGAGTTGATATAGACCGGTGAACCAAGCACGATCCCGTCAGCTTCCATCATCTTTTCAAAGAGCAGCAGGAAATCATCGCTATGGATACACTCACCTGATTCATAACAGATCCCGCATCCGATACAGAACTCGATGTCAAGCGCACAGACATCGACGACTTCATAGCGTGCACCGGTTTCAGCGGCACCCTGCATGACTGCATTCACCAGGCGCAGCGTACGGCTCTCTTCTCCCCGCGGACTACCACTGAGACCAAGAAGTTTTACCATGGTACCACACGGAGGGTTAGGAGCCACCCTATCTAAAACCCCATCGCCTTCCCAGGATGTCGATGACAATCGTTTTCCCGGAAAACATACCCATACTACTCAGTTCTGGAGCGATCCTGCATGACTCCATGGCTTCTCTTTGGAATGGCTGCCGCACTCCTCACCATGTTCGGGTTCGTCCCCCAGCTGGCGAAGATGTACCGGACCCGATCGGTCTCTGATGTCAGCATCCTGACGCTCTGTCAATTCACGGCAGGTGTATCGCTCTGGGCAATGTACGGATATCTGGTACGCGATCCTGTTATTATCCTGGCCAATATCGTCAGCCTCCTGACCCTCCTCGCTTCCCTGGGAATATACTTTCATTACCGCACGGGAGCCGGGATTACTTCTACCGGGCTTTTACACGATATCAATGAGGTGGGGGAGTGACAGCCGCTTCTCCGGGACAGGATATTCGCCGGTTGCTTGTGGCCCGGGCTTTGACCGCTCCAAGCCCCCTCAATGTTCAGCCCTGGATGGTCCGGTTCCCTGCCCCCGGCCGTATCGATCTCTTCATCGACCCTGATCGGATTCTTCCTGCACTTGACCCTTATTTCCGCCAGATTCTCATCGCGCACGGTGCATTCCTTGAAAACCTGGATATCGCCGCCCGTGACCAGGGATTCCGGACTGATATAGCCGTGTTTCCTTCAGGATGGCCCGGAGTCCGGCTGGATCTCACCGATCCGATAGCCCGGATCGATCTTGTCGAAGATAACACGGTGGAGAACGATCCGCTCGGCGCTGCACTCTCCCTTCGCTGTACCAGCAGGAGACCGTACCGCGATTCTGGTATCAGCCCCGGGGCCCTCACCCAACTCTCCGATGCCTACGATCAGTGCTTTATCCCGATGGGGGTGCTCTCTGATCCCGGGTCCCGATCTACCATCGCGAGCTTCCTCGAGCAGGCGACGGTCATCGAATTCGCCGGTGAAGAGCGGTTCCGGGAACTCCTGTCATTCATGCCCGTCACCCGTAACGAACACCGCCGGGACGGATACGGCCTTTCGCACCTGGGTCTCTCCCCGCCCTCCCGGTTCTTCGCACGGCTCCGGATGGCCCTCCTCCCTGAGGAGCGCAGGGATGCCTTCCTGAAAGAGACCCTGATCAAGCTTGCCCGTCAGCAGGCGGCCACTGCCGCAGCATACGGCTGGATTACCACCACCGGAAACCTGCGGGTTGAGCAGCTGAATGCAGGGAGGGCATTTGAGCGGGTGGCCCTCACAGCTGCATCACTCGGCCTCTCGCTTCAGCCCATGAACCAGATCCTCTCAGACTGCCCCGGCATAGAGGATATCAGGCAGGAATTTTCCGGATTTCTCGGTATCAAGGAAACCCGCACCATCCAGATGTTCTTCCGAATCGGGTACGCGGCTCAAGTCCCGCGTACATCCCGGCGCCCGGTTGAGGACATTATCCGGTGAATCCTGCTCTCATGACATGAGGATCTGGAGAACCAGGGCTGCGCAGAAGATAAGGATGCCACATCCCGCAAGAGGAAGGGTATATCCCCGTATCATTGCCGGGAGACCGTTGCCGGTGGCGTGCTTTACGATCCAGAAGAAGGGATCGGTCACGTAGCTGAAGACAAAGGTCCCGGCAACGACCATCAGTACCATGGCAATCGGGTGAACGGCGGCTGCGGCCGTAGTTCCGGCCAGGATCTCCGCAGTGATCACGGCGGTCACCACCCGCGAGCCCTGGGCAGTCTGGAGGATGGCGGCGAGCAGGAACGGTGCCGCAAACAGGGGTGCAAAGGCGGCTATTCCTCCCAGTGCAGCACCGGCAAACCCGGATTCCAGGATAACCGCAGCCAGTGCCCCGGCACCACAGATATCAAAGATGATAAGACCGGCATGCTTTGCTCCCCGGTGAAGTCCGGACATCCGTGCGGATGGCGATGCCAGGGCTGTTGCGGTTATCGCTCCGGTCAGCATGATCACCTGGATAAGGGATCCGGTGGACAGACCGAGTGCAACACCCGCAGGAATTGCCAGGAGAATAGCTGCGAATGGTGCCCAGGCACGGAGATGGGCCCGCGGTGCGGGTTCTGCGGGGGGCAGATTGCCAGCCCCTTCAGGCACAGGGCATGCTACAGCCCGTCGGAAGACTGCAAGCACTCCGGCAAGCAGGAGAAGGGAAAGCGTGACTGCCACAGCGTCGTATGCAAGGGGAGATTCACCGGAGAGGAGCGCCTCGAACAGGGGGATGGTGACCGGCGTCGGATAGATGAGGCCAAATGAGATGAGGCTCCCGATAGCAGCTAGGGTAAGAAGCGTCCGGCTCGATTCGTCCCTGCCGAGATTCCTGACGATCGGTTCAAGGATGATGAATGCGGTGATGCTGCATGCCACCGGGAGTGCCAGCAGGTAGCCGGAGATCCCGGAGAGGGTTGCCGGCGTTCTGATATATCCCCGGATATCTGCGACGATATCTGCCACCTGCCCCTGCTCCTCGAGCATTTTTGCGATGACTGCTCCTGAGAGGATGACGATAGCGAAGAGCCCGAAGACCTTTCCGAGTCCGGCTGTAATCACGGCAATGAGCCGATCGGGCGGGATAGCGGTGAGGAAACCGTAAAAAAGGGCCCCGCCTACCAGGGTGAAGAACGGGGATATCCGGAACCGGAACCCGATGAAGGAGATGACCAGGAGGGTGAGGGCAAAGGCGGGGAGGGGTTCTATCACAGTATCGTATCGGGTTTCCGGTGATAAAAAAGAGCGGTACCTGTTTGAGGAGTAGGTTATTCCCGGAAATATGCTTATGTGGCACAGTGTTCTACTCTTTCGTCATGGAGGAATACGAGGAACTCCTCGAACGAAAGGAGGTGGCCGCCGGGGAGGGATCCTACACCCTCGTCCTGACCCGCCGTGACCTCTCGTCCCTCTACCCGGGACTGCACATCTTCACCCTCAGGCTCCTGTTGGGTGATCAGACCGTTGCCCTGTTCCGGACAAACACGTATGAATACTCCCCGACCGACCCCCTTGATGCCGAATCGGTTACCCGGAAGAAGGCCTTGATCTGGGAGGATCTGCTCTCACGTGATCCCGAGGCGTTCTTTTCCGCCCATCTGGAGCGGGTTGGCCGGCCGCCGGATGCCGGTAAACCTGACGTGCTCATCATCCAGGGAAGTCCGCGGGCAGACGGAAACTGCAGCCTCATAGCAGGATGGGCTGCCGCCGCTTCCGAAGAAGCGGGGTGTTCCGTAGAAGTGGTGTATCCCCATGACCTCTGGATCACGGGCTGCATTGGGTGCTACCAATGTTATAACACGGGATTCTGCACCTTTGACGATGATATGACCGCGATCATCTCATCACTCCGCCATGCCCGTCTCCTGGTCATTTGCACCCCGGTATACACCAGTACGGTGCCCGGGGAGCTGAAGCTGGTGATCGACCGGTTCCAGGCATATCATGCCGAGATGACCCTTGCCGGCAGGTTCATTCCCAGAAACGGCCTCCTCTTTTCGGTTGCCGGCAGGACCGGGAGAGAGAACTTCACCTGTGTCACCCGGGTGATCCATGACTTCATGGAGAACCTGCGTATCATCCCTTCGGGTGATATCCTGGTTGACGGCATTGACCGGCTGCGGGATATCAGGAATGTGCCGGGGCTCGAGGAACGTATCCGGGCAGCAATCACCGGGGTACTTACCGGTCGGGAAGGCTCCTCATAGACATGGCAGAAGATGTTTTCTGCTGCCTCCCGGACACACACTCCGCTCTCTCCCGCACTACAGCGCATCCTCGTTCCCGTTAAGGGTTCGGAAAAGGGGACTCCATATCTGAACACGATCTGCAGGACTCCTCGTCCCCGGCACAGGACCGCGAGTTCGATTCGGCAGGAACAGCTCCTCATCCTTTTTATCCGGTCCGTCCCTTATCAGAGTGAACATGTACATCCAGGCGCAGGGGGGAACTGCCGGGCATGGCAGCCACTGAAGTTCTCCTTGAATTGCTCGTCATCTGCATTCTCATCGGGTTGAACGGGTTCTTCTCCATGGCAGAGTTCGCCCTGGTATCATCGAAAAAAGTCAGGCTCGAACTGATGGCAGGGGAAGGAAGTGCCGGGGCTGCAACTGCCCTCGAACTCCTGGAAGATCCAAACACATTCCTCTCCACCGTACAGGTCGCAATCACCCTCATCGGGATACTCGCAGGGGCCTACGGGGGCATCACCTTTGCCGGGTACCTGTCTCCCGTCATCGGCAGCGTCCCCGGACTTGCCCCGTATGCGCAGGCGATCAGTGTGGCCATTATCGTCATCGTCACGACATATCTGTCCCTCGTTTTCGGGGAGCTGGTCCCGAAAAGAATCGGTCTTGACAATCCCGAGTATATAGCATCCCGGGTCGCCCGTATCCTCCGGGCGATTTCGGTCCTTGCATCGCCGCTGGTCCGGCTGCTCTCCGCGAGCACCGACGGAGTTCTCAGGTTGTTCGGAAAAAAGAGATCGGTGCCGGCAGAAGTCTCGGAAGAAGAGATCTGGAGCATTCTGTCGGAAGGGGCACGCACCGGGGTAATTGAGAAAGCCGAGGAGACCATGGTCAACGCTATCTTCCGGCTGGGTGACCGGAAGGTCTTCACCCTCATGACACCGCGGCCCGAGATCATCGGGATCGATCTCGAGGAACCCCTGGAATCTAAGATGAAGAAGTTGCTCTCGAGTAATCACTTGTATTTTCCGGTATACCGGGGGCAGCTGGATACACTTTCCGGCGTTGTCTGGGTCCGGGACTTCTGGGCTCAGGTGATCGAGAACGGCGGTGCCGATATCTCCCGGATCATCAGGGAACCGGTTATCATCCCTGAGACGACCCCTGCCCTGAAGCTGCTGGAACTTTTCAGAACTTCACCGACCCCTATCGCACTCGCGGTCGATGAGTTCGGGGGGATAACCGGCATGATAACGGTGCACGACATCCTGAAAGCGATCATCGGGGACATCGGGGCACCCGAAGCTGCACCGGGAAGGGGACTGACCCTGCGGGCGGACGGTTCGTACCTGATCGATGGTCTCTACCCCCTCGATGAAGTGAAGGTTCTCTTTGGCATATCCCGGCTCCCGGGCGAGCGTGAAGGGCTCTTCCACACTCTCGCAGGGTTCATGGTGATGGAACTTGGAAAAATACCGGTAACCGGTGATGTGTTTGAATGGGACAATCTCCGATTCGAGGTGGTCGACATGGACGGAAACAGGATTGATACGATCCTGGTCACACCAATTTCCTCTGCCAGAGAAACAGGGGAGAGCGCAGGTAACGGGGAATAGGGTCACGGGGTCCACCCTGGATCGAATTTTTCAAATCAATGCGGAACGATTAAGAGTATACAGTTATGACCGATGAGGAAGCCCGTGTCCTGAACGATGAGATCCTCTCCTGCACCCGGTGCCGGCTCTCCTTCGGGCGCAGCCATGCTGTTCCAGGAGAAGGTCCGGTTCCGTCGCGGATCGTGCTTGTCGGTGAGGCTCCCGGGGAGAAGGAGGATCGCTCAGGGCGTCCGTTTGCCGGGAGGGCCGGGAGTGTCCTGAACCGTCTCCTGGCCTCGATAGGGCTCTCCCGGGATGACGTCTTCATCACCAGCATCCTCAAGTGCCGGCCTCCGGAAAACAGGGATCCGAAAAACGATGAGATAGCTTCCTGTAAACCCTACCTTGACCGGCAGATTGCCCTGCTGCGCCCATCCATTATCGTTCCTATGGGACGCTTCTCAGCAGCGGTCATCATGGGCCAGTTCGGGGTTCCGGGGGGGAGGATCAGCGAGATCCACGGAAAGGCATTCCGGGCCGAAGCGCCACACGGGCCGATCATCCTGTTTCCGGTCTACCACCCGGCGGTCGTTACCCACAACCCCCCACTCCGGGGAGATCTCGAGACGGACTTCAGGAGACTGAAAGAGATCCTCGAGGGCATCTCCCCTGTTTAGCATCGCTATTGTGAGGATATTCCCTGCCCGCTTTCCTCCGTTCCATTTCCGGTCACTTCTGTGCTGCCTTTCCGGCGATATAGATTCCGAGAGGGACAAAGAGATAGACCCAGGTGGTATACGCCATACCACCCACCGAGAGGAGAATTCCGATGACCGAGATTGCCGGGGTGACGAGAGCTTTGTAAATTCCGATTCTCAAATACTCTGGCATTATCCCGTTTCTCAGCAGGAAGGGGTGCCGGGTGACATACCACCACTGGATGGCAATCATACCGCTCACGACAAGAAGATTTGTCTCAAAGACGATGTTGGCGAGGGGCACACCACTGAAATCGCCAACCAGGAGGGTAGAGAACGGGATTAGGGCGACGAAGAGGAGGATCAGCATATTCAGACGGAGAAAATTCCGGTCGGTATGGGGCATCTTGTCGGTAAGGAAGTGGTGGCTGACCCACATTCCTGACAGGATCAGG
Organism: Methanomicrobiales archaeon; assembly: GCA_013415575.1. GTDB lineage: Archaea > Halobacteriota > Methanomicrobia > Methanomicrobiales > Methanospirillaceae > UBA9949. The sequence goes on from JAAEES010000003.1 coordinate 13,157, forward strand.
AATGCGATAATGTAGTGGATGAAATCGGTAGAGAGCGAAACCAGGATGTCATCGACGTCGGTGGGCAAAGGCGTACCCTGGATTGGCGGGATCACGAAACCAAGCACGAGAAGGGTCATGGCAAAGGCAAAAATACCATCGGAAAGCGCTTCCATGCGTCCTTTTGAAATTCCCACGAAGTGTTGGGATGTCTCCTCTCCAGGCATGATTTCTCAGGCAACCTTTGACGGCCCGGATATTATATCGTATGCGTTTGTTCCGGTACAGCAGCAGCGGCCACAACCATACGCTTTTAACGGTACCGGATTGAGGATTCTGGAAAAACCATATAAAGGTGGGGAGGTACCCTGTCGTATAGAGGCACTATAGTATGGCAGTCGTTGAAGACAACCAGGAAAACATGGAGATCTGCAAACGGTTCTGCGGAACCTGTCCGACATACCAGACAAACAGGATGAAGGAGTCCCCTCCTCACGCCCTGTTCTGTGCGAGAGGGAAATCGGCCATTGCGGACACGGCGGAAAACAAGGGATGCAACTGCTTCCAATGTGATGTATTCAAGAAATATAACCTGAAAGGCGGCTTCTTCTGCCTCCATGGGACTGAAGGGTCAAAATAATATCCTTCTTTCCATCCAGCAGCATCGGGCGGCCCGGGCGGTCCATTCCACAAATTGCACGCAGGAACCGTCACGCTCATCGTTCAGGAAGACCTGAACATGCTCTCCACCTCGGCCGCCTTCACCATTCCCACCCCGATAGCTGCCATGTCCCTGCAGTTCGAGCGGTGGATCTCATCATTCTGTGCGGAAACCGCGTCCTCAACGAGGAACGTGCGATAGTTGAGGGCGAAGGCATCAAAGACCGTGGTCCGGATGCAGTTCGGGGTCTGGATACCAGCCACAACCACCGTATCCACTGACAGCGTCCGGAGCATCAGGTCAAGCTCGGTCTGCATGAAGGCGCTCATCCGCGTCTTCCTGATGACATATTCCCCTGTCGCCGGTTCAAGCTCGCTGATCACCTGGGCTCCCTTCGTCCCTTCAACGGCAAATGGCGTCCGCTGGAAGATCTCCCTCCTGAAGATCTCCACATCCGATCCATCCGGGCGGTGAACGCGGAGGATATGGAAGACCGGGAGCCTGTGCCGGCGGAATGATTGGAGGACGCTCCGGATATTCCCGACAATACTCTCTGCGTCCCTGACTCTGAGAGGGGCACCCTCGCGGACAAAATCATTCTGCATATCGATGATGAGTAGTGCGGATCTCGTCATAGGTACTCACCGTACTTGTATCTGGATGCCGATCAGGAAAAAGAGTGCGATACATACCCGGGAACATCCCCATCCGCCCACGGGCATCTTCAGATTCAGGAAGGCGATGAAGGCTTGCACCAACCCAACTCTCTTTCTCCTCCCTGGTTGGATATCTGGGCATGGAGGTCTGCTATTCGTTCATCGGAATCATCCACTCTCCATTTACCGGGCAGCCCGAAACTCCCATCCAGAGCGTGTACAGCTCTGCTGAAGGCACCATCGAGATCTTCCCGGAATATACCGATGGCCTCCAGGAGATCGAAGGGTTTTCCCACCTCATCCTCCTCTACCACTTCCATGTTGAAGGTCCGTTGCGGCTCCGGGTTGCCCCGTTTCTGGACCATGAAAATGAACGGGGGATCTTCTCCACCCGTCACCATGACCGCCCAAACCGGATCGGTCTCTCTATCGTGGAGCTCCTGTCTGTGGAAGAAACTACCCTGTCCATCCGGGGTATCGATGTTCTTGACGGGACTCCGCTCCTCGATATTAAGCCGTATGTCCTCCGGTTCGACCACCGTGACCATGTCCGATCAGGCTGGATCGACCGGGCTGACCGTGAACGGGAGATATCGTTATTCACGCCGGAATACCTGACCCGGAAGAGGGAACCGGGGAAAGAATAAAGGGAACGGGGATCCTGTAATCTTCGGATTATGCACGAGGATCCAATCATTCTCCGACCTGTCGGAGTTATCCGCTCCCCTTTCAGAGCGCAGGGCGAGGCCCCGCGCCAGGGTCGAGGGGGCACCACCACATCGACCATAGAGATCTTCCCTGAATATGGTCCGGCACTCGGTACTCTGGCCGGGATCACCCACATCTGGGTTCTCTACTGGATGAACCGGGCTGACCGGAATCTCCTCCTGGCCCGACGCTCCGACTGGAAAGAAGCCCGCCCTGTTTTCTGTATCCGTTCTCCCACCAGACCAAACCCCATCGCCCTTTCCATCGGTACGATCATTTCGGTTGACCTCCTGACGGTCACAGTCACCGGCCTCGAAGCGCTCGATGGATCACCGGTGATTGATATCAAGCCCTACGTGCGGGATCTCGACTGCATCAGCGAGTCCGACTGCTGATCTCCGGAGCGGCCCCATCGTGAACGTGAGGAAGATCTCCCCTTCAGGGAAACCGTCTCGGGTCGGTATCCACATCGAGGATGACCGGCACCTGAAGGTCCATTGCATGTTCGACTGCTCCCCTCAGATCATCCGGTTTCCCGACCCGGATCCCCACACCACCACAGGCCTCGGCATAGGCAGCGAAGTCGGGGTTGAGGAGCTCGGTCCCGTAGTTGGGATAGTGCTCCATCAGCTGCTCGACCTGGATCATGCCGAGCTGGTGGTTGTTCAGGACGATGACCACTATCGGAAGGTTGTACCTGACGGCGGTGACGAAGTCGCACATGGCCTGGGAGAAACCCCCGTCTCCGGTAATACAGATGACCTGCTTTTCGGGATAGGCGAGCTTGGCGGCGATGGCGGCTGGAAATCCGAACCCCATGGTGGCCAGGTACCCGGACATGGCGAACCGCTGGCGTTTCATCCGGAAGTTACGCCCGAACCACCACTGGTTCTCACCCACATCCACGGTGATCACCGCATCTTCCGGGATCACCTCGGAGAGGACTTTCATGATGAAGGGAGGGCGGAGGGGGATGGCATCGGTATCGGCCTCCCGGTCGAGCTGATCGAGCCACTCCCGTTTCATCCCGGCAATCTCCTTGAGGGGGTGTTCAGGATTGCGCACTCTGACCATCGCTGTCAGCTTCGGGATCGTGAGGGCGCAATTCCCCCAGAGGGGGATAGTATCGGGCCCCTTTCCAAGCTTCACCGGGTTGGTATCAACCTGGACCAGGGGTTTGTCGGTCGGAACATTGGTAAACTTTGAGAAGCCCACACCGAGGGTGATCAGCAGGTCCGCATCGGTCGCCAGTTTCCGTGCCTGCGGAGAACCCGAGTGCCCCAGCACCCCGATTACCCACTCGTGATCTTCCGGCAGGAACCCCTTTGCCCGGTAAGTAGTCAGGATGGGTGCGCCAATCCGCCGGGCAAGACTGGCGACGGCTTCACCGTCTCCGTATGCACCCCATCCGGCGATGATCACCGGCCGTTCTGCCACATCAATCGCGGCAGCCGCTTTCCTGATCTCGGCATCATCCGGGAGGATATGGGGGCTCTCCAGCAGTGCCTCCCTCCTGCAGAAACGGGCATCGAGAGACTGTTTCTGGATATCGTTTGGGACCGAAAGCTGCGCCACGCCGTGGTAGAGAATCGCGTACTTCAGGGCGCGGTTCACCAGCAGGCGGGTCATCTTCCGGTCATAGATAGTGTTGTTGTAGACGGTGATGGGGCGGAAGAACGCATCCTGATCGATCTCCTGGATGCCGTACGGGCCGGTGTACTGGGTCTCCACCTGCCCGTTTATCGAGAGGACCGAAGCGCCGTCCTCCCTGGCATCGTAGAGGCCGGTTGTCAGGTTTGTCGCGCCAGGCCCGGCAATAGTGAGACAGACAGCGATCTTCCCGGTGAGCTTGTGGTAGGCAGATGCTGCCATGGCTGCGTTCTCCTCATGCCTGACGACAATATAACGCATCGCCGGATTCTTCCGGACTGCGTCAACCAGTCCGAGTGAGGAAGTACCTGGCAGGCCAAAGACGAGATTGATTCCCCGTGCGGCAATCTCAGCGATGAGCACATCTGAGACGGTGGTCTCAGCCGACTCATGGGCACGATCATCCTGGCGCACCATGGAAAAAGCGCTCTTCTCCGCCCCGCAGACCGGGCAGCGCCAGTCATCCGGCAGGGACGAAAATGAGGTTCCCGGCGGTGTGCCGGTTGCCGGTTCCCCCTTTTCCTCATCGTACTCGTATCCGCAGACCCGGCACTTCCAGATTACCGGGACGGCCGGGCCGGAAGGCGTCTCTTCAGAAACCATGGAAAAAGCGCTCTTCTCCGCCCCGCAGACCGGGCAGTGCCAGTTATCCGGCAGGGACGAAAATGAGGTTTCCGGCGGTGTGCCGGTTGCCGGTTCTCCCTTCTCCTCATCATAGACATACCCGCAGACCGAACATTTCCACTTGGCCATTATCCACCTCACACCTGTTCCTTTAGTGAACAGGGATGAGGTGATTGCCCTATTAAAAGCTGGAGGCGAAGATGAGTCAGCCGGGATGTGTCATTCAGGATCCTGATCGGGCAATCGGGGCCAGGACGATTTTTTCTTCCTGATACCCAGTGCCCTGCACCGGGGAAAGTAGGTCTCACCGTATACCCAGGGCATGTAATTGCAGCACATATCCGGTTTGACAGTATGTATGGAACAAATATACCGGGTTCTTTCTACCCGGCGCAGAAACGGACAGCCCGCCTGATATCCCCCCCTCTCCGGATCTCTCAGTTCGATGGTCATGACATCCCCGAGATCTTCAGGTGCGAGGTCTGCACCGTTGATACGTGTGCCGTTGGCCATGCCGGCAGAAAAATGACGAAGTATATCCGTCCTCCCATCCTCCATCCAGGAATAGAGGTTCATCACCGTAGCTGTGATCCGGTCACCAAAGACCTTGCAGCAGAGACCGCACTGCTCGCACTCTTCACTCGTTTCCCCTGGATCCTCCATGAACAATCATCCTGCGGATGTGCAATCAGGATGTGGGAGCCCGTGCCTCTTAACTCCTCGGAATGCTGATTTCCGGTTATTTCATCGATGCAGGAGACTCCAGGCCACCAAGGTCTGTGGCGACAGAAATGGCAGGTATCCCGGTGAAAATCTTCATATTTTCCGGAGAGGGATACCTTACCATGGATATCCTGAAAATACCCCGGATGGAAAAGCAGGAGTATGACCAGCTGATCCGTGATACCTATGTCTGCCGCATTGCCTTCCGCGGTGAGGCGTTTCCGTATATTGCCCCGTTTATGTATATTTTCGATGGAAAATTCATGTATTTCCTTTCTACCAGGTACGGCAGAAAGATCGATTATTTCCGGCAGAGCCCCGCTGTCTCTGTTGAGGTTGACAGCTTTTCACCCGATATGTCCTGCTACACGTTCATAAGTCTGCAGGGTATTCTCGAGGAAGTGGTGGACGAAGCTCTCAAGAAAAAGGTACGGCAGGACTTCGTGGATATGATCAGAGAGCGGAACCTCTCCCATAATGTCCTTGCCGCGCTTGGTCAATCACCTGATGATCCTCCTGAAAGCATCGCCAGGGAAGAGCGGACCCTGGTCTGGAAGCTGAAAGGGGTCAGAGATATTGTCGCGCTGAAAAACGGATAATCCTTCCTTTATTTCCGAGTGCGGGTGCCTTCCAGGGAGAATCCGGCACTGCCGGTCAGTCAAACACCACCCTATACAGGCTCTCCATTGCCTCACGGGCGGCCTCTGCACTGTTTTCTTTTACAGGAACGATGAACTCGGGGGTCTTTGGCAGGCTCCTCCCCCGCTCTTCGGTTCGTTCCGGAAGGTTGTATACCACATCCTCAATCTGCACGATGCCCGGCCCAAGGATATAGGCTTTCAGGGGCGGGAATTTGTAGGGAAGCCAGGGATTGGTCATTGGTAGCACCTGGTGTCAGGGAGTCTCTTCCGCGATATGGTTCTTCGCCTGCGGGAATCCTCCACCCTGCAGCTTCATGGTGTTCCCGGACGACTGTTGACAGGGATGGACGCGGATAATCATAAAACTGAGAAACCCCCGGTCCGGCAACCGGATGGATTAGACCGGATCCAGCGCTTGTTCCGCCGCCCCTTCTTTCTCTCGACAACTATCGGCATACCGTTCTGTGTCTTTAAACTCATTCTCGGGATCGTTGCGGTCCGGGAAAGTTCAACCCCGGTTCTCACAATCATCGGCTGGGGGATTATCCTCTGGGCAGGAACCGATCTCGTCATGAACCTGGGGAGGGCAGTCCTTGATATCATCCACGGGGAAAGCTCGTTTGAGTATTGTCTGATTGCCCAGCTCGGGCGGTTGTTCGGGATGCCGGCGGTCTTTCTTGCTATCGATACCCTTCTGGCATTCCTGATCATCTGTGCCATGCTCTGGTCCGGCTGGATAACCCGTCTGACGGTTGCAGAATCCTACCTCTGGTATGCCGCAACCACGCTGAACCTCGTGAGCCTCTCGCTGGTCCTGCTCTATACAGAAATACGACGAGAGAACTAAGGAAGTCCCGTTGTGCCAGGCCCGCAGACAATTATTTCTGCACGCTGTACCCGATCCCGGTCAGGATCGTAATCACTGCCCGATCCCATGCATCATCCCCGGGTTCTTCGATATCCCGGATCTGTTCCTCCCACAGCCTGGCAAGCTCAGGATCATCGGGGCAGAAATGACTCCGGCCCATAACCCTCCCGGCCCGGCTCCCGTCCTGCTTCAGGATGAGCAGCCGCCAGCAGCCGAAATCGCGGCACATTTCGGGGCGGGTGAGATGAACTGTGCAGCAGGCCTTCCCATCTGGTGTGCGGAAGCGGAGAAAGGGACAGGCGTCCGGGAATCCCTCGATCATGCTCCGGTCTGCATAGAGATCGGTCTTGTCCGGGTCGACCTCCACCATGGTCTTTTCACCGGTATACCGGTTGGTGAGAACGTATTTTCCGTCTCCGTCGTCCCTGCTCACGAAGAGCACCTGCCCGATTATGGAGCAGCATTCTCCGCACTGCTGGCACTCAAAGGCCAGGGATAGCCACCTCCCTGCCGTGCAGAGGGTCCGCGTCAGGCGCCCTGATCCTTCTTCCCGGTCTTCCTGATCGCATCATTTCGGCCGGTAGTGACCCCACTTCCCGAGTGCGGCGGCAAGCTCCCGGGATGTCCGGGCCTTCTCCTCGAGCGTTATTCCGTCCTTCCATGCTTCCATGGCCTGGATGGCTGCCCGTGCCCCACTCCGCGTTCCATCCGGGTGGCCATGGATGCCTCCGCTGATCAGCAGCACCAGTTCTGTGCCGTAAATATCGAGTACATCGGGAACCAGCCCCGGATGGAGCCCTCCGGATGCCACAGGGAAGGCAGTTTTTATGTGTCCCCAGTCCTGGTCGAGGGCTATCCTCCCCACCCCCCGGGTTCTCTCCTGTCGCAGGATATCAGCAAGAACCGCAGACTCCTGCCGGGTGCCGGCAAGTTTCCCCACCGCCGTGCCGGTGTGGATCTGGCTCACCCCGACAAGCCGCATGATTTTGGCCAGGAACTGCATGGTGATCCCATGTTCCGGGTTCCGGTCAAATGCAGCATGCATTGCCCGGTGGGCATGGATGGCGATTCCGAGATCCGAGCAGAAATCACGGAGGGTCATTACGGCGGCAGTTCCTGCCACCACCACATCGATCATGGCATAGTTCCACCCGTACTCGGCAAGAAGCGCTGCCCGCTTCTCCATTATCTCCGTATCGCCTGTGATGTTGATGAAGGCTGATTTGATCTCCCCGGTCTCCTGCTCCGCTTTATTCCGCATCCGGGCCATCAGATCCACCCGGTCATCGAAGCGGTTGAATGCGGTCGAAGTCAGATTCTCATCGTCCTTGACGAAATCAAACCCCCCCATCCATGTATCATACCCGATCTCGGCATGTTCCTGCGCAGAGAACCCGATTTTTGGTTTGGGGACCGCACCGGTGAGCGGTCGGCCATGGACGTTCATCAGCTTCCGGATACCCTCATTGCCGAAGTGCGGTCCCTTGAAGTGCCGGATGTATTCCGCGGGCAGGGTGGCATCGATGAGCCGGAGGTTTAAAAGCGCTTTCATCCCGAAGATGTTCCCGGCGATCCCGCTCAGCAACTGGGGGGCGTTCCCTTCGTCCCACAGGGCGAGCGGGTACGATATTTTCACGTAATTTCCATCGATCTCAAAGACGGTAGCCTGGAGATCCCGCATGCGGGGCGGGAGGGTGTGGAGGGTTGTCCAGGTTCCCGTGGAGCTCTCTGAGGCAATCCTCCCGGCAGCTTCCTCGCGGCTGATGCCTTCGGCCGGCTCGAAATAATACAGACAGATTATCTCATTTTTTTCCGGCTCGTAGCCCAGATCGACAAAATCCATATACCAGTCTATCGCCATGGGACATCCCTGTACCGTATACAGCAGACGAATGGTAAAAATTTTGGCTCGTGCACAGGACGATCTGGCTCGGGGTTCCAGAGACGGGGGAGTCTGTGGGGCCCGACCTCTCTCGGCACAGGGACCGGGCTACTGAAAACAGCTGGCCTTGCCTCTTCCCCATCTCTTTTTATCCGGGCCGTCTTATGACCCGTGGTGATTTGAATGCCGAATGGAGGACCCGGGATGGGGATGCAGCGGAGGGGTATGCCCGTTGAGGCCTGTATCTGCCCGAACTGCAAGAAAGAGTATCCAAAAACACGGGGGACTCCCTGCCGGAGTCAGACCTGTCCGGATTGTAATATTCCCCTCATGGGGAAATAGCCTTATTTTGACCTGGATCTGATTCTGCTTCCCCGCTCATATTCCTGCTCACAGAAGGTGGTGACACCGAATCACTGATTTCGTCCGGAAAATAAGTAAATTATTCCGCCCGCAACGCCTCAATCGGGTCAAGGTTTGAGGCCCTCCATGCGGGATACACTCCTGATACCACACAGATGATAACTCCGATGAGCATTGCGGAGGGCACATAGATGAGGCTGGCAGGGGCGAGGAAATACTCCGTACTACCGACCATCGCAAGAACCACCACCCAGCCGATTGCGACGCTCATCGCTGCTCCGATCACTGCCCCGATAATTCCGAGGATTCCCGCCTCATAGATGAACATCTTCCGGATCTCTGTCCTCTGGGTACCGATGCTCCGGAGAATTCCGATCTCCCGGATCCGC
>JAAEES010000060.1 GCA_013415575.1 Methanomicrobiales archaeon
CGGGCCGGTCCGCTGCCCCATGACCACCACCACCGGCACCTCGTTTGTCCCGGCCATGGAGAAGCTCTCGGTCATCAGGCAGAACCCGCCGCCCGAGGTCCCGACCGCAGTCCGTTTTCCGGCATAGGCCAGCCCGTGGGCCATAAGGATGACCGAAATCTCGTTCTCCGGATGTACCACGGTCAGGGGGTGATCCTCAGCCACGCCGGCCAGGAAGTGGAGAAGATTCGAGGTCGGGGTCATCGGGTAGGCGACATAGGCATCGAGGCCCCCGTGCAGGAGGCCGAGGCCGATAGCCTCGTTGCCGGAGAGGAGTGGGAACGGCTCCTGTACCTTTTGTTCAACCCGGTATACCTGCTTCACCGATGCATACCCTTTTCCGGCGACAGCGAGGTTCTTCTCGAGACCCCGCGGAATCTGCTTCCTGAAGACATCCTCAATCACGGCGAACGGTATCCCGGTTGCACCGGCAAGAGCCCCGATCATGCACGAGTTGCCCATCACCGCCGAGGCCTGCTCCGTCTTCAGGATTTCCTGCACCGGAATGCCCTGTCCATCCGCGGTCGCCTTTCCGCTGTCAAAGATAACCACCGTACGGTCATGCATGAGATCGCGGTGGAGATCGATGGTGTCCTGGTTCAGGGCGAGCACGACATCGACCCGTTCCCGGCAGGCCCCGACCGGGGTATCAGCCGCCCGGGTGATGGTGAAGTTGTGTCCTCCCTTGATGAGCGAAGGGTAGTCAAAATACATGTACGTGAAGTATCCCATCCGGTTGAAGAGATGGGAGACGAGCAGCCCGGCACTGTTGATACCGTCCCCGGCCCTGCCCCCGGTAAGAACCGACAGGTCAGCCATAGCCTCCTCCTGATCCTGTGGTAACCGGGAGAGCTGATATATATTCCGGGAAATCGGGGTTTTTCAGAAAAAGGAGTGAAATTATGATTTATTTTTTCTTCCCGGGAGCGATATGCCTGATCCGTTCTGCCTCTTCATGGTCATCGATACGCATCAGGAATGTTCCGTAGCAGGGTTTGGTGTAGGGGAAGGTGACCGTATCGCCGTCAAGCCCGATGGAAATGGGAGGGACACCGATCACCGCCTTCTCGAAGATGCGGAAGCCGGGCTGCACATCGTAATATTCGCTGCAGTGGGCCCGGACATAATCCCGGCACTCCTTGAAACTGGCTCCCCGCAGGATGATTTCGTACTTCAGAGATTCGATACAACCCATGGGAGCACCTCGTCGATCTTTTTCTTCAGCGGCATCGGGTTGTGCACCGCCTTCGCCGCAATCTTCTCGCAGGGGAACTCGATGGCATCCGCCATTTCCTCGAAATGCTCCCCGTAAATAAGAGCAACGACCGTGGCACCGGTAATGGACTGTACCGTGGCGGCATAACTGATCCCCGCGTCGTTATGGATGAAGATGAAATAGTAATCAAATTTCCTCCGATCCGCCGCAAGATCCTCGATGAACCGGTCAAGATCCATGGTCTCCCCGGTATAGTGACGATCCGGATCAGATACTTCGGCATTCAGCCGTGCCGCCCGGTTGCCGGCAATAACCGGGACGACCCCTTTCTTCCTGAGGTGGGCCGCAAGGTAGAGGGCGATGCTCGTCTGCACCGGGACCTGCGGACAGCCGAGCACCAGCACCGCCTGCTTCCCTGCCGCCCCTTTCACTCCGCTCATATCACTCCATCCATTGTTCACCGGCCCTCAAGTGCTTTTCCGGCACCTTCATCAGCGGGACGCTCTTCCGGCCCGACACCTTTGACCCGCCATGGATGGGTGTACACGGTGAACCGCTCCTCCCGGGAGAAGCAGATCAGGGTGATCCCGAGCTCGTGTGCGGTGGCAATCCCCCGGTCGGTTGTTGCCGCCCGGGATATGATGATCGGGACGCCGGCATTGGCATACTTGATCACCATGTCCCGGGGCTGACGGCCAGTGCAGCCGACAATGCATTCCGCGGGTTCGAAGCCATTCAACACGCCGTAGCCGATAACCTTGTCAACGGTATTATGCCTCCCGACATCGCTTGCCCGGAACAGGACCTCCCCGTTCCTCGCCAGGACCGAGCAGTGGACGCCCCCGGTCTGGCGCCAGAGATCGGTAACGATCTCCCTGGTGATGGCAAAGACCTCAGGAATGGTAATGGTACATCCGGATCGCACGGGTTGGGGAGGGCGGCAGAGGAATCCCACCGTACCGGTTGTCTCGATCTCCCGCTCACAGGATTCCTCCAGCGGTGCAGATACATGTATCTCGTTTCCCTCGACTGAAACGGCATCGACCGATCGCGAGAGCCCCTGGCAGAGGACGAACCCTGCCCCGAGCTCCCGCAGGTTTTCCCTGCTTGCCACCAGGTCGAGGAACCGGGTTCCGTTCATGAAGAGGCTGAAGCGCTCCTCCCGCACAACGGTGTCATCAATACTGGCGATCCGCTCTCCCCTGACCTGGATCCCGGTATACCGGAACGTGCTCATTGCCTGACCTCATCACGGATCCACTGGAGATACGGAGGGTATCCCCCGGTCACCGGTACGAGAATCATCTCCGGTAGATCGTATGAATGGAGCTCACGGATCCGGTTCATCACCGCATCGCTCCGGTCCCCTGTGGTTTTGATGATGAGCAGCTGCTCCTGGTCCCGGCACAATTCCCCTTCCCACCGGTAGAATGAGGTAACACCGGTGATGTTCACACAGGCTGCACGATGTTCCTCGACGAGCGCTCTCGCGATAAGCGCCGATTCCTTCTCTCCGGCAGTGGTGATGATGATGACCGGTTCCTGCGGCATGGCTGATTTCCTCTGTACTCCTCCATTGCGGGGCAGGGGATTTTACTCCTTTCGGTTCATCCGGTTCCGTGCAGGTCACCTTAATGTGTGCCGGGAAAGAATACTACCCGCATGTACGCGGAACGGATGGGACAGCTCCCCCCCTACCTCTTTGCGCGAATCGATGAACTCAAGGCCGCCCAGAGAGCCCGCGGCGTTGATGTGATCGACCTCGGTGTCGGGGATCCCGATCTCCCCACACCCCCCCATATCGTGGAAGCTCTCTGCCGGGCGGCACAGGATCCCGGGAACCACCACTACCCCTCGTATGCCGGCATGGAGCAGTACCGGGTCGCGGTCGCCCGCTGGTATGCCACCCGTTTCGGGGTCACACTCGACCCGAAAAAAGAAGTTCTGGCCCTGATGGGATCCAAGGACGGTATCGCCCATATCCCGGAGGCCTTCATCAACCCCGGAGACTACGTTCTTGCCCCGAGCCCGGGGTACCCTGTCTACCGGACATCGACCCTCTTTGCCGAGGGAAACGTCTTCGAGATGCCGCTCCGCCCGGAACGGGACTTCCTCCCCGACCTCTCCGCCATACCACGGGACGTAGCGCGGAAAGCCCGGCTGATGTTCCTCAACTACCCGAACAACCCCACGTCGGCCATCACCATTCCGGGGTTCTTTGAGGAGGCGGTTGACTTTGCGGCGGACAACGACCTGATCATCGTCCATGACAATGCCTATTCAGAGATCGCCTATGACGGGTACCAGGCGCCCTCGTTCCTCTCGACCCGTGGCGCCATGGAAGTGTCCGTGGAGATGCACTCGCTCTCCAAGACGTACAACATGACCGGGTGGCGGATCGGGATGGCCTGCGGGAATGCGGAGATCATCGCGGGCCTCGGAAGGGTCAAGACCAATGTCGATTCCGGGGTCTTCGATGCCGTCCAGCATGCCGCAATTGCTGCGCTCTCCGGCCCCCAGGACTGTGTCAGGGAGGCCTGCCGGATCTACGAAGAACGGCGGGATGTCCTCGTTTCAGGGCTCCGGTCCCTGGGGTACGCGGTCGAGACCCCGAAGGCGACGTTCTATGTCTGGATGGCGGTAGATGACTGCATGCAGTTTGCCACCCGGCTCCTCGATGAGGCCGGTATCGTGGTCACTCCGGGCATCGGTTTCGGTCACGGCGGCGACGGATACGTGCGGTTTGCTCTTACCAGGTCGACAGAACGGATCCGGGAAGCGGTGAACCGCATGGGGAGGCTGGCACAGTGAACCTTCCCCAGCACCTTACAATCCGGGACGATCACCTCTGGATTGGAGAGCACGACACTATCGACCTTGCACGGACCTGGGGCACACCGCTCTACGTGACCGACCAGGACCGGATAGCCGCCAGCTACACCGCCTGGCGCGATGCACTTTCCGCCGAATATTCCAGGGTACGGATCCTCTATGCGGCAAAGGCGAACGGCAACCTCGCGGTGCTCCGGATCCTGGCAGGTCTCGGTGCCGGCGCCGATGTCTTCTCTTCCGGAGAGCTCCACCTGGCACTCTCCGCGGGGATGCAGCCGGGAACGCTGCTCTTCAACGGGAGTTCGAAGAGCAGGTCCGACCTCGCCCTCGCCGTTGAGAAAGGAGTCCCGGTCTCGGTGGACTCGCTCGACGAGCTCCGGCAGCTGGATACCGCTGCAGCAGCAGCAGGGAAGATTGCACGGATTGCGTTCCGGGTCAATCCTGCTGTTGATGTCCCCACCCACCCGAAGATTGCCACCGGCCTTGCCACGAGCAAATTCGGGATTGCCCACCACCTCATCCCCTCTGCCTATCAGGAAGCCCTCGCCTGTTCCCATGTCGAGCCGGTCGGGATCCACTGTCACATCGGATCCCAGATCCTCGCCGTCGAGCCGTTTGCACGGGCCTGCGAGGTGATGATGCGGATCGTCGGTGAGATCGCCAGGATGGGGGTCCGGCTGGAGTTTGTCGATCTCGGCGGTGGGCTCGGCATTCCCTACCACCGCGGAGAAGGGGAGACCTCCCCGACTCCTTCCGACTATGCCCGGGCCGTCGTACCCCTGTTCCGGGACGGCATCCGCGAGGCAGGGATCAGCCCGGAACTCTGGATCGAGCCGGGCCGGTCGCTGGTGGCCGACTCCTCCATCCTTCTTACCGGTGTCAACTCCATCAAGCCGGCACACAGAAACTTTGTCAATGTGGATGCCGGGTTCAACCTCCTGATCAGGCCGGCGATGTACGATTCCTGGCACGAGATAATCGCCGCAAACAAGGCCGGAAAAGCAGGAACGACCATGTATACCATCGCCGGGCCAATCTGCGAGACCGGGGATATCCTGGCCCACGACAGGATGCTCCCCGAACTCTCTGCCGGAGATCTCATCGCCGTGCTCGATACCGGGGCCTACGGGTTTGCCATGTCCTCCCAGTACAACAGCAGGCCGCGGTGCCCGGAAGTCCTCCTGAACGGCTCGGAGGCCGCCCTCATGCGGCGCGGTGAAGATGTCGGGGACCTGACCCGCACCATGGAAATCCCTCCCTGGCAGGAGTCGGGGGACTAACGGAGGATCACCTGGCGTGCAGTTCCACTATGCACTCGTGGACGACCTGATCACCAGGGAAGAGTTCGAACGGCGGGTAGAGGAGAAGATGCAGGAGTGCGGCGATCTCCTCGACGATGTCACCGCAGCGATGGTCGTGGTGCACGACCTCGGCCGGGAACATGTCAAAATCCGGGACCTCTCCATCGGATCAACCCTCTCCTCGTTCTTTGGCAGGGTCATCTCCGTTTCCCCGCCGCGGGAGTTCACCCGGAAGGACGGTGAAAAAGGGTGGGTTGCCGACCTTATCCTCGGGGACGAGACCGGGCAGGTGCGGGCGGTCCTCTGGGACGAGAAGGCCGCCGCGGTTGCCGAGATCGAGCCTGGCGATGTGCTGGAGATCATCGGAAAGCAGGGAGCACGACAGGGGGATGTCGTAGTCCTTGCCCTCCGGAAATCACCCATCGAGATTTCCTGCGGAACTGCAGTCCAGCCACAATACCAGCCGCCAGAACGAAAAGACGTGGAGGGGATGGTTCTTCTCATAGGTAAGCCGCGGGTCATTGTCCGGCGGGACGGATCCACATCCGAGATGATCGAGGGCTGCTTCTTTGACGGCGAGGTTACAGCACGGATCGTGGCATGGGACCCCAGCCTCCTTGCAGATGTCAGGGAAGGATCGTGCATACGGATTTCCGGGGTGCTGCTGAAGCAGCGAAGCACGGGAAAGGAATACGTGGTTGACGAGCGGAGCTCGATTGCCCCCGGAACCCGTGAGTGCTCATTCAGGTTCAACGGCCTTGACGAAGTCCGGACCGATGGAACCTATGCGGTGGAGGGAATCATTTCGTCAGTCCAGCCGCCCCGGGCATTCACCTCCCGGGATGGCCGGCCAAACCATGTCCGGAACCTGATCATCACTGGTGCCACCTCTGATCTCAGGGTGGTCTTCTGGGGTGACCGGGCCCTCATACCCGTGGTGCCCGGTGATCGGATCGCCATCTACCAGGGATCGGGCAGGACCGGCCGGGACGGCGGGCTCGAACTGCATGTAGGCGGGAACGGGTTTGTCAGGGTGGTTACCCCCACCGCAGAGGAAGAGATCGAGAAAGAGGGGACGATCATTGTTACCCGGGAAGGGACCTT
>JAAEES010000061.1 GCA_013415575.1 Methanomicrobiales archaeon
TAGCTCATTTCCAGGTCTTCGCCAGATGATCACCCGGGGACCTATGGCTGCGCTGTATCGGCACGCATATATATTGAGTGTCAGGGATAATAACCCCTTCCCGGGAACCAGAGAGGAGCGGTCTCGTGAAATTCCCCACCATGGTACGCTGGAGCCCCGCCCAGGATGACCTGTTCAGGGAAGACCGCCGGGAACCCTTCGTAGGGTGTCCATCCGGCCCGGCTATGGAGTTCATCAACGGAGATTGCGGTGATCCCCTCTCCGTAGAGTGCGAAATCGGCCCGCGCTCCCGGCAGAAAACCTGCCCGGGGGATGCCAAGGATATCGGCCGGTCTCCAGGAGGTCTTCTCCATGAGTGATGCCCGTGAGAGTCTGCCCTCCTTCATCCTGGCCACGAGGAGGGGGAGCATGGTCTCCACGCCCGGAATCCCCGAAGGCGCATCACCGAAGGGAACATCCTTTTCCCGCAGGGTATGCGGTGCATGGTCTGATGCGATCACATCGATCCGATCCCACATCCCTTCGAGCTGTTTGCGTTCCCTCTCGCTCCGAATCGGGGGATTAACCTTCCGGAGGGTGTCGCTGCCGATGCTCTGCTCGATGGAGAGGAAGAGGTGGTGAGGGGTGACCTCAACCGATGCGGTTCCCGCGGCGGCGACCGAGCTGGCAACGCTCAGGTGGCAGAAATGGAGGCGGGCACTCTTACCGTGCGATTGGACGATGGCCTGGACGATCTTCGTTTCCCCGCGGGGAGGCCGGTTCCGGTTGTGATCGGCAAGGGTGCCGGGAATTGCGGTTCCTGCCTCCTCGGCATGGATGGTGGCAAGACCCCCGAGCCTGCCGATCCCGGAGAGGGCCGCAGAAAGGTCCTCAGGGGAAAGGCCCTCACCATAGCTCGATGGGGCGGCAAAGATCTCCCCGAAAGCCATGGCGCCCTCCTGCCAGAGGGCTGAAAGATCGGTGCCTGGCGTCACACCGGCATTGATGGCGAAACTGCAGCAGGAGTTCCGGCCTGCTTCTGCCACCCGGCTCCGGAAGGCCTCCGGGGTGGTGAGGGGGGGGATGGTGTTGGGCTGGTCGACCACCACCGTCACTCCCCCGGCAATGGCACTCATGCTCCCGCTCTCCCAGTCCTCCTTCTCCCGCTGGATGCCGCCCCGCAGGTGCACGTGCATATCGATGGCGCCGGGTAGCACGGTCATTCCCCGGCAGGAGATTATCTGTTCTGCCGGCAGCGGTGCCCCGGTGTGGCAGACCAGGCCGTCCCGGATGGAGAGATCCGCTACCCGCCCATCGGGGAGGATCACATCGGCGAGAACCAGGTCGTACCTGGAAACGCTCATGGAAGAGATCATGTGCCGCAGCAGGGAAAAAGGTGTCCGCTCATCCCTGAACCGGTGGGGGAACGTGGTCGCCCTTCCGCTTCTCCAGCCCGCCGATAAGCACCAGGATGGCGGGCATGACGATGATGGCGCCGATCAGTGAGAATCCGACCGTAATAACGGTGACGATACCGAAATTGGCTATCATGTTAAAGCTGGACATGGTGAGGGCCGCAAACCCGAAGACCGTGGTCAGTCCCGAAACGGTGATGGCGGTTCCTATCCGGCCCACTCCCTGGGTGATGGCAGGCAGCAATGCCAGGCCCCGCTCCCGCTCCTCATACACCCGCTCCATGATCAGGATGGTATACTCGGATGCCACACCGATGGACATTGAGCCGAGAACCGCTGTCATCGGGGTGTAGTCGATGCCCAGCAGCCACATGATCAGGCCGTTCCAGCCAACGATCATCATGATGGGGATGACGGGGGTTGCCGCCCGGCCGACCTTCCGGAAGATGAGGAACAGGAACCCGAAGATCAGGCCGAATGCGAGCAGGGTCATGGTGATCTTGCTCCGGGAGATTGCATCGATGAGGTTGGTGAACATTTCGAGCATCCCGGTAACAGTCGCCGTCACACCCGGCGGTGGGGGATTCCATTCCAGGTCACGCTGCACATCCGCAATCATCGACATGGCCACTTCGTTCTCCATGTCGATGGTGGAGAACGTGATGATGGCCTCACTGTTCCCGCTAAGGTAGCGGTTCTGCTCACTTTCAGGGATCCGTGCCAGGGCCGTCTTCAGTTCACTGTTGTCTGCGGGAAGCACTCCCCCGTTGTATCGCATCAGGATATCCGCTATGCTCGCGGATCCGGTGATTTTGTCGTTACGGGCGACTTCATACTGCTGGAACTGGTACATCCAGGCGATGGTCTGCGCATCGATGACGTTATCGCCGCGGACATAGATTGGGAGCGATGAGGTCGAACCCATGGTCCGGCTTACCTTATTCAGGTCGATGACCGCCGGCATATCCTGGGGAACGAAGGAATCCTCGTTGGTGTTGATGATGATCTCCTGGTCAAGCTGGAACCCGATGAAGGCAACCATTGCACAGAGGATCAGGACCGGCACCGGGCTCTTTGCTACCCGCGTGGCGACACTCCCGAGGGCTGTATTGTACTTCTCGATGTGGTGGGTCTTCCCGTTCGTGTTCCCAGCCCCTTCGGCAGGGTACTTCGGCCGGTACTTCAGGAGAATTCCCACCGTGGGCACCATGATGAGGGCCATGAGGTAGCAGGAAGCAACCCCGATGATGCAGAGTATGCCGAAGTCCCGGAGCATGGGTATCGGTGAGATCATCATGGCCAGGAATCCCATACAGGTGGCGATCATGGCATAGAGGACAGAAGGTCCGGCCTTGGTGATGGTGGTTTTTGCTGCCTGGGCGAGTGGTACAGATCTCGCTTCCTCATCGAACCGGGAGTGGAACTGAATAGCGTAATCGATCCCAATCCCGATCAGCACCGGGAAGGCAGCTATGGCCACCATGCTGATCTGCATCCCAACCAGGCCCATGATTCCGAACGTGAGCACCAGCCCAGCGGCCACGATGCCGATGGAGAGAAACCGGTACCGCACGTGGGAGAAGAGCAGCCCGACAGCGATGACCATCAGGATCATGGCGATCAGGATCAGCTGGCCCATGGAGCTCCCCATTTCCTGGCTCATCTGCTGCTGGAAAGCCGGGTTTCCGGTGACGATGACGCTGACACCCGGGGGTGGGCTGGAGAGGGTGATGATCGATTCGAAATTGTCGATTACTGCCGCCTGGGAGTCCTGGGAGAGTCCCGGCTCGAGTGTGATTACCGAAATGGTCATCAGGTTTGACGGGACGTACCGCTCCACGGTCTCTTCGGGAATCCCCTCGAGAGCCATCGAGATCTCGGCCTTCGACCCGGGCAGCATGCCGCCCCTCATCTGTTTCACAAGGTCTACAACACCCGATACCCCGGTCACGTACGGTTCATCCGCGAGGTCCCGATGCAGGCGGTCGGTATAGGCCAGGACATCGGGGTTGAGGATGTCATCGCTCTCGATGATCAACATGATGCTGTCGGACTGGAAGGTGCTGCTATACTTGTCGAGAAGCATCCCCCGTTCGGTATCCTTGTCGATATAGGTATCCGAGCCGGTCTGCATGGTGACCAGCGTGGTGCCGAAGAGGGCAATGGCAAACACCACAGCCATTGCCACCATGACCATCCGCGGCCGGTTTGTCACCGCTCCGACAAGGAGAACAAACGGATTTTTCAGGGACATTCGTGCTCACAGGTTGGCAGGATAGGCTGATAAAGAATTTGTTGTGAATGAGACAACACGACTCCGCCCCCAGAACATCCCTGGTGTCGACCCGGGCCCAAAAGGACATGAGCCTCCGGTGAACCGGCAGAACGCAGAAAGGTCTGCCTCCTGCCATGGATCAGCAATGGCCGGAAAACACTCCTGTTCTCCCGGGCCCACATTTCTTAGACCCTGCTGCCTGCCTTCCTGACTGCATCGGCCGCCCGGGGAAGTATCTGCTCCGCCCGCTGTCTCATTTCATCAGAGAGTATGAAGGGCGCCCGCCGGAGGGCGATATCCTGTTTTCTCCAGATCAACCGCTCTTCCATAGTCATGCCTCCCCGGACCCTGCCATCTCGATGCCGATGATGACCACCGGTGTCCCGTCCCACCGGACGGTTGTCGCTCCGGTGGTAACCCAGGTCGCATTCCGCGGGTAGAGTACCTGCTCATCGAGTACAACCGCAGGGTCATCTGGATGACTCATATAGGCAACGATCACCCGCGTCTCCTGCTCCACACCGGGCAGCTTCCGGAGAACAACATCCGGGTCTGGGGAAAACAGGGTGTATCCCGGATCCCGGATGAGGTGGGGGATGAGACCGGTAAAGACTCCTCCCTCGCCGCCCGTCTCCTTCACATCGAGCATGAAGAGGAAATTGTGGGCAATGTCACGGTTCATCCCGTGAAAGAGAAGCCCCTCACGGGACAGGGCCGATGTTGCCAGGGCGTGATCGAGGTGGCCGATGAACACCTCAAAACATCCCGACTCCTCCGTGTCAGCGAGGAGCCGGGGATTCCTGAGGATGTGCTGGACATCCTCCTCGTATTCCCGGAAAAAATTAAGGGCAGCTCGTTCTTTCTGATCCAGTTCCGTCACTGTTGCGGCATGTTCAGGCATTGCTCCTGAACGTATCAGAAAAATTCTTGAAAAATCTTCCGGAATGATAAAGGATTCCTGGATAAAAACGATGAAATAGTGCTATGCATCTCACGCGGCTCTGCCTGCTCCACGATTCCTTCCCCACCCGGCATCACTACCCGTTCAGTCTGGAGATCTTCAGGAAGACGGACTGTATCGGGTTCAGCCGCCCGGTGACCTTCTTCATCGGGGAGAACGGGACCGGTAAGTCCACGCTGCTTACGGCAATCGCCCGGAAGAGCGGCATCCATATCTGGGAGGAGCACCAGAGAGGCAGGTACCACGGTAATCCCTACGAGGATGACTTATACAGGTACATCACGCTCGAAGGGGACTGCGGGGAGGTACGAGGATCGTTTTTTGCCTCCGAGATCTTCCGCCACTTTGCCGAGATCCTCGACGAATGGGCGGTCGCCGATCCTGAATCGTTGCGCTACTTCGGGAACGCCTCCCTGCTGGAACGGTCCCACGGCCAGTCCCATATGACCTTTTTTGAGAACCGGTTCCGGATACCGGGCCTCTACCTCCTGGACGAGCCGGAGAACGCTCTCTCCCCTCGGATGCAGCTCGAACTCCTGCGGTTGTTCCGCAGGTTCACCGCCACGGAAAAGGTCCAGTTCATCATCGCCACCCACTCGCCTATCCTCCTCGCATATCCGGATGCTGATATTTACAGTTTTGACATCGTTCCCGTCCGGAAGGTGGCCTACGAGGAGACCGAGTACTTCCGGATCTACCGGGATTTTCTCAATAACCGGGAGCGGTACCTGGAGGATCTCTAGGTATTCATCCTGTTGAAAAGAAAAGAGGCTTTAAAAAGAAACGAGTACGGGGCCGGAGGAGTTTCAGAGGTTTCAATGTGGGCGCTGACACCTCACGGGAGGTGGTCCAGCTCCCGGACGATGGCGTCCACGATCTCTCTGCTGCCGCCCGGGAACCCGGCTGCAAGGGTCAGGATATCCCTGAAAACCGAGGCACAGAGGACCGGGCCTTCGCCGTGGCAGAGCAGGTATGCACTGGAAACAGGGATATCCCCGAACACGAGGTTGCTCTCACCGGACAGATCATGATACTCCAGCCGGGGGATAAAGGCGTCCTCCGGTTGTCTCAGGGCTGCACCGGTGGCAACCGAGGTGTGGAGAATGAATGGCAGGCCCGGGTAGCCGGAATTGAAGTCGTCCATCTGCTCCTTGGCCCGGGTGAGCGTGGTCCGGAACTGCTCGTCCGGGATCCAGGCGAGGGCAGGGAACACGGCACTGGAAAGGTTGGCGATGCGGCGGAATTCCTCTTCTGGCAGCAGGTACCGCATATTCACGGAGACCTCCAGCGGGAGCGGCACCTCCTCCGGCGGGTGCAGGGTCCGGCAGAGCGCCCGGAAGAAGGCGGTCAGCAGAACATCGGTCATGGTCGCACCCCGGGAATCCGCGGCCTCCCGGATGGCCCGGAAACGTTCCGGTCCGATGACCTGCATCGCGATAGCTCCTCCTGGCCTTCCTGGTTCATCACCTGTGGTCTCACCCGCCGGTCTTACGGCCCCAACCGGCCCCCTGAACACCGGTTCAGGTGGACTGGCGGCAGGGATGGTTCCAATGGTTTCGATAAGGCCTGCACTATCGATGAGCTGCCAGGACCCCCGGTCGCTGTATCCCCCCTGCAGGGGCCAGAAATCTGGTTCTGCACGGTAGCGGGTGTAGAGGTCTGCAAGAGCCGGTATAAGATCACGTGCCCCGGTCACATCGGTGACCGCATGGCTGACGCTGATGCAGAGGGTATCGCCCTCTTCACCGCGGACGAGAAGACCCTGCACCAGCTGGTCATCCGGGAACCGTTTCACCGCATCGTCCGGTGCTGATTCCTCCTCTACGGTGAGGAGGTCGAGGGAACTGAGATCCTCTCTCCGCTCCCAGGATGCCTTCTTCCCTTCCCCTACCAGCCGGCACCCGAGAACCGGTTCGACTTCGAGGAGCGCCCGGAGAGCGTTCTTCACTGCGTGGTGGTCGAGGTGTCCGGTAAACGAGAGGACGAGGGTGATCTGCCGGCCGGCATTCATCAGGTCCTGGTGGGCTGCGGCGATGCGGTGGGGTGTCATG
>JAAEES010000221.1 GCA_013415575.1 Methanomicrobiales archaeon
AGGATTACTGGTTGTCCTGATCTTTCCGCCCGTGGCGTCGCCGGCAGAGCCTGTCACCGGTGCCGGTGCAGTACCCGGTATCCTGCGGACAGCTGCCCTCGATGCGGCGTTCGCAGCCGGCAATCTCTATCCTTTTCCCGTGGATGAGGGCATCAGCGACCTTCCGCCGGGCTTCGTGGAGATCTTTCCAGACCGTCCTGCGGGAGACCCCCATGACCGCGCTCGCCTCCTCCTGCGCGAGACCGTTCAGGTCAACGAGTTTCAGGAGTTCCAGCTCTTCCGGGAGGATGGTCACCGTCTCTTCCTCTTCAACGGTATTGCACTGCGGTGCATAGCAGCGGAGGGGCTCCTCGAGATCCATCCGCCGCTGCACCCGAGGTCTGCCCCTCCGTCGTACCCCTTCCGGCATCCCTGTCTCCTGCATGATTCCCCTACCAGAGCTCATGGGAGATATCGTCCCAGATGGTAGTAATTGCTTCCGATGCGGGAACGTCATAGTCGGTCACCGGCCGGGCCATCCGCACCGCCTTCATGACAGCCTCGTCATAGGGTATCTCACCCCGGTATACAAGGTCCTGTTCCCTGCAGTACTTCCTGATCGCCCCCGACATCTGGAGATTGAGGTCATACTTGTTGATTACCACGGATACCTGTGTCCGGAGGCTGCGGCTGACCTGGACTACACGCCCGAGGTCATGGAGGCCTGAAATACTCGGTTCGGTCACCACCAGCACGTGGTCGGTACCGGTTATGGTGGAGATCAGGGGGCACCCGATCCCGGGCGGGCCGTCGATGAGCATCAGGTCGCAGTCATCATTACGGGACAGCGCCAGTTTCTTGATCTCCATGACCAGCAGGCCTGAGTTGGCAGCTCCGGGAGCCAGCCGGGCATGTACCAGGTTCCCGTACGGGGTCTCCGAATAGAAGATCTCCCCGCACACGCGGGGCTGCATGCTCACTGCACCGGCAGGGCAGACCAGCCTGCAGACCCGGCAGCCCTCGCACCGGTCGGTCTCAACCGTATATGTCCCGCCATTCATCCGGATGGCATCGAACCGGCAGGCATCACTGCATATCCCGCAGGCTGTGCACCGGGCGGGATCGATGCATGCGGCTTCCATCCCGTAAAAATCCTTCCGTTCGAGAATACGGGGTTTCAGGAGGAGCTCGAGGTTTGCGGCATCCACATCGCAGTCCACCATGACCCGCTGACGGGTGCAGATTCGGGCAATCGCTCCGGTTACCACCGTCTTTCCGGTACCTCCCTTTCCGCTGACCACCGCGAGCCGGATCATGCTCCCTCCACCAGCGACCGGCACGCTCTGCCGATGGCGCAGAACCGGTCTTTCCACGAGGGGTCCCTGCGGGAAATGAGGTCTCCCGAACCCTGGATTTCGGCAATCTTCCGGTCAAACGGAATGACCGCGAGCACCCGGATCCCCTTCTCATCGCAGAACCTGTGCGCCCTCTCGTCCTTCCCATCGCTCCGGTTGATAATCACTCCCGAAGGGATACCCATCTGCGAAGTCACGTCATACGCCAGCGCGAGATCGTGGAGACCAAACGGTGTCGATTCGGTGACCAGGATACAGAAATCCGAGCCTTGAAGGGTCTCCACGACCGGGCAGGA
>JAAEES010000222.1 GCA_013415575.1 Methanomicrobiales archaeon
CTTGAGCTCGGGATTGATACCGTGCAGCTTATTCAGGGTGGCCATGAAGGTGAAGACCTTTTCAGGAGAGACATGCTCGATCTGGGACCGGATGACATCGGTATTGGAGATGATCCCGAGCAGGCGGTTCTCCTGGTCAACGACCGGTAGTTTCTGGATCCCGGAACGGAAGATGACCCGGGCAGCATCATTGACACTCATATCGGGATCGGCAACGATCAGGTGACGAGACATCATCTCCTCGACCGGGGTTTCGGGAGACCTGAAGAGGAGGTCCCGGGCAGCGATGTACCCGACAACCTCTTTTCCGTTCACCACCGGAAAACCATCATGTCCGGTCTTCCGGATCCTGTCCATGACATCGCGCACGGTTCCATGGACATCTACGGTGACGACGTCATAGGTCATGTAGTCCCTGACCTTCTTCTTGTCCATTGCACTATCACTTCCGGTGCGGAAGCACTTCAAAAGATCGGAAAAAAGAGGATATCGGGCAAAATCTATTCCAGCTTGATGGTAGATCCACGCTGCACTTCGGTCTTCTTCAGACGGATTTCGAGGACACCATTCTTGAAGGAAGCGGTGGAACCGGCATCGGTGACGTCATGGGGGAGGGCGACAGTCCGGCACAGCGAGCCGTAGACCCGCTCCCGCATGTAGTAACCCTCTTCTTTCTCTTCCTTCTCGGCCTTTTTCTCAGAGGAAATCTCGAGGGTTGACGGGTTGACGAGAGAGATGGTCACATCCTCCTTCTCGACCCCGGGAAGGTCGGCTACCACGATAATCTCATCATCATGCTCGCGGACATCGACCCGGAATTCACCGCGGAGTGCGGGCATCATGCGGTCGGTGATACCACCCGGTGGGAGGAGCCGCCCGGACGGTCCCCAGAACCGGTTCTCCATTTCGGTCATCAGCTCATCGACGTCCCGCCAGCTCCACCAGAACGGATATCGTCTGCGGTATGCCATGTGTTTCGAACCTCCATATTCCACCTCACCAGGGTGGACTATCCTAACGTTAGGATGAATACTATATAAACATTATTTTTATTACAACCTCTCGCCGGGAATGGAATGTTTATGTCCCTGCACGGCGATTGTACCGGGAATGCCACCGAATAAAAAGGGGAAGGGCACCACAGGCACCAGGAAATCCGGGAGCGGGTTTTCCTGGACGAAGGCGGCCATGGTCATCGGCGGAATCGGTTTCGTCGTGGTCATGATCGTGACCTCACTTGGTTCCGGCTGGCTGGTCGGGATGAAGCCGGCTCAGAGCGGGGATGTCGCCTACTGTGATGTGACATTGAAAGATGATCAGGGAAGGACGGTCTTTACCACCAGCGAGCGGATCTTTAATGCCAGCCTCGAGAAGGGAAACCCTGCCTGGCTTGCGGCATCAATGGCCATCCCGGTCAACGTCACTACCGATAACCTGGTGGAGCCGGTCACTGCGTATTTCCCGGGAGCCGGACAGACCCCCTTCGCTTTCCTCGGGCCTGAGTATAACCAGATCGCAGAAGGCCTTATCGGGATGAAGGATGGGCAGACCAGGCACATCCCGTTTGAGCAGAACACTGCGTTTCAGCGGGAGATGACCGAAGAGGAGTTCGCCGGGATTGGCGGCAATTTCACCCAGGCACAGGTGGGAGACCAGCTGATCTTCGGGTTTACCACCGCACCGATGATAGGCGCCGATGACAATACCACCCCTGGCTATGCCTTGCGGACGGTCATCGTCAGCAATAAGACCGGGGAGACCGTAACCGTGGTGTACGGGTATGCCGCTGCCGATGTCACCATCCTCCAGCTCTCCCGCGCTTCGTAGATCAGAGCGTATTTATATCCCTGCCCCTTTTTTCTCTCTATGATCAGGATACTCTCATTCTTCCAGGAAGGATGCATGGCATGCCAGGAGCAGGATCCGATTAACCGGGAAGTGGAAAAAACGCTCTCTGTGCATATCGAGCCGATCAATCCCCTGAAGGAACGGTTCACTATTGAGAAGTACCATCTCCGCGTGACCCCCACCATCGTTATCCTGAAAGATGAACAGGTGGTCGAGCGGTTCGAAGGGGTGGTCCACCGCGAACAACTCGAGGAAGCGATAAAAAAATACCTATAGCGGGTAGCCGTATATCCGCTTCAGCCGGCGGGCAACCGCTTTCTGCCCCTCTTTCCGGAGCGATCCGCCGTCCCTGAGTTTCATATGGGCAATCCGGAACCGCCGGTTTCCCTGCCGGTAGACCTCCCCGACAACGAACGGCTCTTCTCCCGGGACCGTCAGCACAAGCGGGATGGTCTTTCTCCCGTCATGAATCGAGACCCTGAGCAGGACTTCCTCGATCTTCCGGGTCCAGAGCGATGTAATATCTTCCGCCCGTGCTCTCCGCACCCTCTGCGGTCCCCGCTCGATTGCCGAGACCTCGACCCCGATGTATTCACCGTCGCATTCGGCCACGTGCCGGTCCCCGACCCCGCAGATCTCACCGTGTGCAAGCTCGATTACGCAGATCCGGGACGTGCGCTCTTCGCTCACGATAGTCTTGACCTGGAGGGGGGGCTTCTCCTTTTCCGGGACAACCAGGTGCACGGTCCCGCAGACATCGCATCTCACCCGAAGCTGTCGTGTCTCCGAGAGCACCGTGTGCTCCACGTCGTGCCCGCACTCCGGGCAGTAGAGGATCTTCTGCATCACCACCAACCTGACTACAGGTGATTCGTTCTCTCATATGAGGATTGGGGAGGGAGAGGTGGTGTTATATCCTGTCCTG
>JAAEES010000062.1 GCA_013415575.1 Methanomicrobiales archaeon
CAAACCAGGGGTCGAGCGGCGGGACCACAGGGACCCTCATGATCGAGGCGAGCATTGCGTGATCCATGAACTTCTCGGCGTAGGATATGCTCGGGTTGACGAACCGGAGCTCGAGCATGAAGAGGAAGAAGATTAAAAAGACCAGTATCCACCGCCACTGGCCGGCAAAAGAGTTCCGGGTGTACTGCCGTTTGTACAGGGAGAGCCCGAAGAGAATGATGAACGGCACAAGGGCTGCCTGGAGAGGGAGGTGGAGGAGCCCGCAGTACCAGGAGATGAGGGTGAAGGTGAGCAGGGAGACGGGGAACGAGGCCGGATAGGAAAATTCCCGGAGTGCCGGGCGGAGCGCGGGCCAGACCGAGAGCTGGAGAAAGACGAGGAGGGCCAGCCAGCCGAGCACAGAGAGGATCTGGAGTTCAGTCTCCAGCCCCGCCACCCCCGTACATCTCCTTCCTGAAGGCAGAACGGATAGTGTCGATCACCCAGTCGCCGAAGAAGTAGATGGAGACGATCCCTCCGCCGAGCGTGACCAGGTTCTTGAGGAGATGGTCGATGACAGCGATCAGGGTTGCGACGGCAGGGTCGACACCGGCAACGGTGAAGGTAAGGGCCACGGCGAGCTCGTAGGTGCCGACTCCACCGGGAGTGAGGGGTATGGCCTTGACCAGGTTCCCGATCACGATGGCGAGGACGATCACGGCGATAGGGATGGTCTGCTGGAACATCATGGCCACAAAGAGACAGACCACGATGTCGAGTATCCAGATCACGATTGATTGAAGAGAAATCGAAGTTACCGAAGGCAGAGAGAGGGAGACTGCCCGGATCTGGTCGAGAATGGAGAGAAGGATCCTGACATACCGGTTCCCGGACACCAGTCTCCCCGAAAAGATCAGGAAGACGAAGAAGGCTGCACCGAGTGCAAGGGGGAGGAGAATGACGATATAGAACCAGTCCGGAACGTTGAATACGAAGAGCAGGGAGACGGCACCGAGGAGGGCGACCATCACGATATCGAATACCCGCTCCACGACAAGGGAGGAGATTCCCTGGGAGATGCTGGATCCGTACTCGTGTTTGAGGATGAATACCCGCACGAGATCACCGAGCCGGGCGGGTACGATGAGATTGGCGGTCTGGCTCACGAAGATGCAGCCGGTGGAGAAGAGGAGCCCGCATGAAACCCCAACCCCCGAAAGGATAACCTTGTACCGGAGCCCGCGCAGCAGCCATGCAGCGATGCAGACCACCGTTGCGAGGAGGAGATATCCCCATACGACATGCTCAAGAGCGATGACCAGGTCGTCCCTGACCCGGAGCAGCATGAAGGCGAGGATCCCCAGCGCAATGAAGGTTGAGATGACGATTGCGCTAATCTTCCGATACATGCAACTGCCACCAGAGTCTGAGGATCGCTCTTCCCATGTCCCAGATATCGCGTCTCTTCACGGTCGTCTTCGCCCCCTGGTTCCAGACTACCGGAAACTCCATGATCCGGTACCCGCCCCGTCCGGCCCGGACCAGAACCTCGGTGTCCCAGAACCAGTGGGTGTCTTTCACCGAAGGAATGAGAGCCAGGATCCGATCCCGGTTGAATCCCTTGAATCCGCACTGATGATCGTGCAGCCTGCTCCGGAGAATGCTCCGCACGAGAAAGTTATATCCGCGGCTGGCGATCTCCCTGCCCCCGCTCCGGATGGTCCTGCTCTCAGGGAGGAGCCGGGACCCGGTCGAGATATCATACCCCTCCCTGATAGCAGAAATCAGCCTCCGCATGTGCGCAAGATCGGTGGCAAGATCGACGTCATAGTAGCAGATGACGGGTCCGTGTGCCTCCCGAAATGCCCGGTTCAGTGCCTTTCCCCGCCCGAGTCGTTCATCGGAGTGGAGCAGCCGCACCCGGGGATCCTTACCGGAATATGCACGGACAAATTCCGCACTGCCGTCGTCACTTCCATCTTCGGCAATGATGATCTCGAACCGCTCATCGATAGCTTCGAGCGCGGCAACTGAACGGGGGATGGCCGTCTCAAGAGCCTCCCGGTCATTGAAGACCGGTATCACCACACTCACGCCGATCCCGTTCACGCTTCTCCCCCGGTCCGGTCAAGCTCGCCGGCTACTGTGTACCCGGCGGAGATCGACCCCTCCATGCTCCGTTCCGGGTAGTTGGAGGGCGAGAACATCCCGGCCCAGTAGAACCCTTTGGCCTGGTAGGCGGGAATCAGCTTCCGGTACCCGGTCGTGAACACAGGCCCGGCGAGGGGTTCCACCGCCATCCGCTCCCAGTGGATGGATGATGCAGGGATCCCGAAGGTTCTGCAGAAGTGGTCCCGCATCACGGTATCTGCACGGACAGGAAGATCTCCGGTGAAATAGGAGGCAAGGTAGACGATATGCTCGCCATAGCGTTCGGCAGGCACGAAATTGGTATGCGTTATGACCGCTCCATAGGGGCCGGGATCTTTCATGTTCAGCCAGTAGATGCCTTCGGTGACCTGCTGATCGAGCCCCAGGGCAAGGCAGGCAGCTCCCTGGTAGGGGAGGGGGGGAAGGTCCGGTCCGCCTGCATGGATGACTGCCTGGGGCGGGATGGTAGAGATGATGGCATCATACCGTTGTCCGTTGACCCGCCATTCACCGCTTTCCCGTGCAATCCGGGTTACCGGGTCATAAAGCCGTATGGTGCAGTCCCGTCCTACTGCATCAGAGAGAGCGTCCACGAGCACCTGGAACCCTCCCTTGAGATACCCCAGCCGTTCCCCTGAGAGGCCCCGGTTGGACCGGATGGCAATCCTCCCGATCAGCCAGGCCGCCGAGATGTGGTTCCGTCGCTCACCGAATTTACTCCGCATGAGTGGTTCAAAGAACGATTCATAGGTCCTTTTTCCAAGTTCCCGGATGATGAATTCCTCGGCGGTAACAGTGTCGAGAGTTTCAGGGTCCATTCGTTTTGACCTGATGGTGAGCAGGGCGAGCTTAGCCTTGTCTGTGAGGGAGAGGAGCGGGTAGCGGAGGATCTCTGTCGGGGTATTAAGGGGATAGAGCGTCCCGTCTGCAAAGTATCCCGTGGTTCCCTCGAGCCACTCAAGCCGGTCGGCTATCCCAAGCTCGGAGAGGAGGGAGAACAGCTGCCGGTCTTCCGAGAAACAATGGTGGTAGTACTGTTCAATCCAGTACTCATGCACCCGATGGGAAGAGAGGCAGCCGCCGAGGTGGTCTTTTTTCTCGTAGATATCTACCTCGTGCCGGGATTTGAGCCGCAGAGCCGCTGCCAGACCGGCAAGTCCGCCTCCAATGATGCATACCTTCATCAGATAATTCTCGGTACCCATTTGAAAAGAGGGATAAAAAAGGCTCCGGAAACCTGTACGGCGATTATAAGGCCTTTGTGGTCATGAACGTCATAAGAAAGTTTTTGAACTTCCGGAAGCAACGTATTATCTGAATACTTTAAATAATCGCAGGAAAATGCTACTGGTTGGTGTTTTGGCTCCATGAGGATATTTTTCATCGGGTTTGGCCAGGCGGGAGGAAAAATTGTCGATATGTTCCTTGAACAGGACAAGAAGCTCGGAAGAGACAGTTTCCGGGGTATCGCGGTCAATACTGCCAGAACAGACCTGATGGGGCTCAAACACATCGATCTCCGGGACCGGATCCTCATCGGCCAGACGGTGGTGAAGGGACACGGCGTGGGTACGGACAATGCTGCCGGGGCCAAGATCACCATGGACGAGGCCGATGCCATCATCAGTGCCATCGACCGCCGGGGTACCCATGATGTTGACGCCTTCATGATCATTGCCGGTCTGGGTGGAGGAACGGGATCGGGGGGCACCCCGGTACTGGTCCGCCAGCTCAAAAAGATCTACCATGAACCGGTCTACGTCCTGGGAATTCTCCCCGCACCCGAAGAAGGGAAACTCTATTCGTTCAATGCGGCCCGGAGTCTGGCCACCCTGATCAAGGAAGCTGACAACACCTTCATTTTCGACAATAGTGCCTGGAAAAACGAGGGTGAGAGTATCAAGAGTGCATTCTCACGCCTGAACGATGAGATTGTACGCAGGTTCGGAGTCCTCTTCCGGGCAGGAGAGATCGGAAAAGCGGGTGTCGGCGAAATGGTGGTCGATTCGAGTGAGATCATCAATACACTCAGGGGTGGGGGAATCAGCACCGTGGGATACGCGATTGCTGCTGTTGCCGGCACCAGGTCCCGTAAATCGGTCTCCGGCATTCTCGATGGCATCAAGGGATCGATCAGGAAGCGGGAAGCGGCCGAGGAAGTACTGCTCGGTGAGGACCGGACGGCGAAGATAATCTCCCTGACCCGGAGGGCCATGCTCGGCAGGCTCACCCTCCCCTGTGATTTTTCGACCGCGGAACGGGCACTCGTCCTCGTGGCAGGTCCGCCCGATGAGCTTGACCGGAAGGGAATCGAGAAGGCCAAGAGCTGGGTCGAGGAGAACATCGCCGGTGTGGAAGTGAGGGGCGGAGACTACCCGGTTTCCAGCAGCTATGTTGCCGCCGTCGTCCTGCTCTCCACGATTGGGAGCGCTCCCCGGATCCGGGAACTCCTCTCGGTTGCAAGGGAGACCAAAGAAGAAGTAGAACGGTCCAAGGACCGGCAACCGCTCAGCATCGACGAAGACATCGAACCATTATTCGAGTGAGAAGAAATGAGCAGGTCATTACAGTTCACGGGAATCCTTTGTGGAATCATCTGTCTGGTGTGCATCACATCAGCAATCTCAGTCGGGAACATCGCAATCAACCCGAGTGGGGACCTTATATCGGGTGTTACCCGGGCTTCAGCATCGTTTATTGTCAACTTCCCGTCATCGGGAGGATACACGTTTGATAACGACCATACTATCCAGATGGACACCGAGCTTGATGATGCCGTCTGGACGTATTCGATCCTGCTTGACGGGATAGAAAACCCGTCCAAGAGCGAGGCAGGACCGAATATCAGGCTCTCGGGGTGGGAGCTCTCCTACCCGTCAAACCGGGAGATCTCCCTCAAGGTTAAGCTGGAAGGGACGGCCCCGGATGTAAATGTGTCAAAAGAACAGATCCTGGTCAGGGTCCGTGAACTCGACAACCGGAACGCGGTTGT
The DNA here is from genome assembly GCA_013415575.1 of Methanomicrobiales archaeon. Lineage (GTDB taxonomy): Archaea > Halobacteriota > Methanomicrobia > Methanomicrobiales > Methanospirillaceae > UBA9949. Next base: position 5,123 of record JAAEES010000062.1, read on the forward strand.
TTCCGGGAGCGAGGTCACCAAGACCAAGATGGTCCTGAACCCTGAAACCATCGGCGACTCTGCTGCAGCCGAATCGGCCACCCTCAACGCACTGCGACCCAGAATCGACCAGCTCGCAGCCGGCGGTATCGACATCTCTTCTGCGGAGACCAAGTACGGACAGGCGGGGGCCCTCCTCCAGAGTGCGGAGACTAACAGCGATGTTGCCCGGGCGCAGTTTGAGCTAACCCAGGCAGCTTCCATCATCGACCAGCTCGAATCAGAAGTGGTGGTTCTCGAGGCACAGAAGGCAATCGCCGATGCCGAGTCATCGATTGGAGAGACCGAGGACCTGATCACCTATTTCAAGGTGAACAAGAGCATGAGCTCCGATGCCCGTCTCATGCCCATTCTCTCAAAATGGGAGATCGCGGCAGACAGACTGACTGCGGCCAAGGATCTTAATGCCGAGGCCAAAAAGCTGTCTGCGGACAATGACCCAGACGCCATAGAAAAGTTCGAGGAAGCAGCCCGGAAGGCAGGAGAAGCAGCAGCCAAGGGTGATGAGGTTCTCGCCGAAGCACAGGCCCTGAAGGAAAAAGTTGATGCAAACCCGCTCGCCGCCCTTGGCGGAATCGGAGGAGCAATCTCCGGGAGTATCGTCACTATTCTCATCATCGTTGGGGTTGTCGTCCTGGTAGTTATCGGTTTCATTCTCTTCAAACGGAGACGTCGCTGGGACGAACTCGGATAACCATTTTTTTCCAGGATACATTCCCGGTTTCACAAGAATGTCCTGATAGTTCCGTCCGGGCCTGCCTGTTCCGGAGCAGCGGTGTCCCCTGAGCTTACCCTGGGAAACCTGCATGATGTCAGTCCGGTTGAGGCAGCCACAGGATTTTTAATCACAGTACACCCTCCCGTGAGAGTTTTACTCCATTCGGTATCAGCGAAAAAATTGGTCCTGATCCAAACCAGAGGAGCCGCGATCAGCGAGATCAGGAAATCACTGCACGGTGCTATTGGCAACCTTAAGAGAATTCATTCTGCCGGCCCGGTTCTCCGCTCATCCACCCGAGGTTCCAATCCCCGGAAAAGAGATTACGGGTTCGGGAGCCCTGCCTTCTCATACAGTCCGGGTTTGGTGAATACGTCGATATTGATGCTGCCCATCTTTCCGTCCCGTTTGAAATAGTATTCAGGGATCCGGTCCTCGTTGTCATAGATCGAGAACCAGTAGCTGAGCTTGTAGGTTGTTTT
>JAAEES010000063.1 GCA_013415575.1 Methanomicrobiales archaeon
TACCAGGGGATATTCTGCTCCTCGAAGAAGGGGACCGGATCGCCGCAGACGCAGTCCTGATCGGTGACAATTCCCTGTATGTCTCAACCGCCACCCTGACCGGGGAATCTGCCCCTGTCCGGCGGACTGCCGGACCGGTCAGGGAGGAGGACCCCCTGGGCTGTCCAAACCTCGTGTTTGCCGGGACCTCGGTGACACAGGGTAACGGGGTGGCGGTGGTGTACGGCACCGGGAAGGGGACCGAGTTCGGAAAGATTGCCGCTCTCGCCACGGAGACACGGAAGCGCCTCACCCCGATGCAGCGCGAGATCATCAGGATAACCCGGCTCCTGACCATCGCCGCACTCATCGTCGGCGCGATATTCTTTGTCCTCGGGTTTGTCTTCGGAAAAGGCCTGCTGATTGCTGCTATTTTTGCGCTATCGCTCATCGTGGCCAATGTCCCCGAGGGTATGCTGCCGACCATCACCCTCTCCCTGTCCCTCGCCAGCCAGAACATGGCCAGGCGCAATGCCCTGATCAAGAACCTTGACTCGGTCCAGACCCTGGGAAGTGCAACGGTCATCCTGACCGACAAGACCGGCACCATCACCCGGAACGAGATGACACTTCGGGAGATCTTCCTCTCCAGCGGCGAACTGGTCAGCATCTCCGGCGAAGGTTACTTTGCACCGGGTGAAGCCACCATCGCCAACGGGAACGACGGATCAGCGCAGCGGCTGGCCTTCTTCCTGTCGGCAGGAACCCTGAACTGCCGGGCAACGATCCACAACCAGTCACTCTTCGGTGATCCCACCGAGCTCGCTTTGGTCGCCGCCGCACAGAAAACAGGCACTATTCCGGACGGGTTCACCCGGACGGGCGAGTATCCGTTCTCCAGCGACAGGGAGATGATGTCCACCGTTTGCCAGAAAGACGGCGCTCCATTCCTCTTCTCGAAAGGTGCTCCGGAGGTCATCCTTCCCCTCTGCGAAGCATACCTTGATGAGACCGGACAGGTACGGCCGCTCGCCCCTGAGGATCGGGAACGTTTCTTTGGGAGGGCCGGGCAGTTCGAAGAGGGGGCGTACCGGGTGCTGGCCATCGCTTACCGGCAAGGGGATGAAGAGCGGGACCTGGTCTTCCTCGGACTGGCTGCGCTGATGGACCTTCCGCGACCTGAAGTGTATGATGCTATCCGGCAGTGCATGAAAGCCGGGATACGGGTGATCATCTGCACCGGGGACAACCCCCTCACCGCCCGGGCAATCGCAGCAAAAATCGGCCTTCCGGTGGAGAAGAGCTACACCGGCGATGAGATCGTGGCGATGTCAGACGATGAGCTTGCAGAAGCTCTCGCGGACAGCCATATCCTGTTTGCGCGGGTCCAGTCCCGGCAAAAGATGAGAATTGCCGGCCTCCTCCAGGATTCCGGGGAAGTGGTGGCCATGACCGGTGACGGGGTCAATGACGCACCGGCCCTGAAGAAAGCTGATATCGGCATCGCCATGGGGATCAGGGGGACCGAGGTGGCAAAGGAAGCGGCGGACATGATCCTGATCGATGACAATTTCGCCTCTATCGTTGCCGCCATCGAGGAGGGCCGGGCGGTCTACTTCAACATCAAGAAGTTCGTAACCTACATTCTCTCCTCAAACATCCCGGAGATCGTCCCCTATATCCTCCAGTTCTTCCTCCGCATCCCGCTCCCGCTCACGGTCATCCAGATCCTCTCCATCGATCTCGGCTCCGACATGGTCCCCGGCCTGGCACTCGGCAGTGAACGACCTGAGGAAGACGTCATGAACCGCCCCCCGGTCGGGCGGGACGAGCGGATACTCGACCGGGAGGTCTTCAAACGGGGGTACTTCTTCCTCGGCATTATTGAAGGAACCGCGGCGATGACCGCGTTCCTGGGATTCCTCTTCCTCTCCGGCTGGCAGTATGGTGACCTTTCCATCATCGGATCCACTCTGCACCTGCAGGCCATGACCATGACCCTGCTCGGTGCAGTCTCCTGCCAGCTCGCCAATGTCTACACCCTGCGGTCCTGGGAATTCTCCTCTCTCAGGAAAGGATTCTTCACCAACCGGCTCCTGCTGGCAGCATATGTGATAGAATTCCTCTGGATCATCGCCCTGCTCACCGTCCCTCCCATCCAGGTGATCTTCAATACGGCGTTTGTTCCGCCGGCCTTCCTCCTGCTGCTGGTGCCGTTCCCGATCCTGCTCTTCATCAGTCATGAAGCCTACAAACGTCACCTGAGAAAAAAAGAGAGGGTTAGACTGAATCCGGATTAGCTGACCCTCATTTCCCGGACCGGATCGCGGTAATCGTCAAACCACAGGGCGTTGGGATCTCTCCGGAAGGCCATGAACTTCCCGATATTGTCATAATCGGCGGCCTGGTGGTAGCGGAAGTAGACGTATTCGTGGTCAAGCCCTACGATAGCGATCTTTCCAGTCTTGTGGGACATCACGAAGGTCGGGCGCTTGGCGAGGCCGGAGCAGTTCTTCTTGGCTTCTTCGATGATCAGGTAGGCCTCCTCAACCGGGACGGCGAAGTGGTGGTTCCCAAGCGTGGGGCGGCACTGGAAGAGGTAGTAGGGGGGTACCCCGATGAACGAGAGCTCACGGAGCAGTGCCGCGAGCACGGCAGGATCATCGTTGATCCCGCGGAGAATGGGGGTCTGGTTTGCCAGGATCGCCCCGGCCTCCTGGAGGAGATCCAGGCCCTGGCAGGCAACGGGGGTTATCTCACGGGGGTGATTGAACTGGGTCATGACATAGATCCTCCGCTGTGCCGTGCTACAGGTGCGGATCATCTCCAGGAGAGCGGGATCATTGATGATCCGGTACGGATTGTAGGCCGGAATTTTGCTCCCGATCCGGATAATACGTACATGATCGATTTCCCGGAGGGAACCGATCACCTCGGTCAGTTTCCTGGTTGACAGGAAGAGGGGATCACCACCGGTGAGGAGAACATTGGTGATCTCGGGATGCTCCCGGATATAGGCGACATCAGTGGAGATATCCCGCACAACCTCACGGCTCTTCTCCATGAAGAGCCGTTTCCTGAAGCAGAACCGACAGAACCCGCCGCACTGGTCGGAGAGAAGGAGCAGGGCGGTCTGGTCGTACTTATGCTGGAGGCCAGGAGCGATGGTATAGTCGACTTCCTCGGAGGCATCCAGCCTGCCCCAATGCTCCAGTTCTTCGGGAGACGGAATGACGATCCTGCGGATGGGATCATCGGGTTCATCCCAGTTGATCAAGGAGAGGTAGTACTCGTTGCTCCTGAAGGCAAATTTCTCCTCTACCGCCTCGAGCGCCTTCCGTTCCTTTTCCGGGAGGCCGCGTACCCGTTTGAGTTCATGGATGTATTTCGGGCTGCCTGCAGTTCCTGCCATGGGTGAAGGATGCGCCCCGGTACGTAAAAGTATTCTCCCGCTGGTCTGCTGGTGCGCAGAGAAAAGGATGATGAACTCTCCCGTCATATCCACCGGTATGGCAGAGAAGCCGTTCTGCATCGTCCTCGACTCCGATCTCGAAGAACCGATCCGGCAGTTTTCCCGGGAGCGGGGATCCGTCGTCCCTGATGACCTGGTCAATTCCGCCCTCCGGATGTATATCGATGTCCTTCAGGGTGCCGGGACGAAAGGGCAGGATCTCTCATTCGAGAATGAAATACTGCGCAGGCGGGTTGAGGAACTGGAGAAGCAGGTCAGGCGAAAGGGCGAGGAAATCTCTGTGCTTCTCAAACTCTGGGAGCAGTGCCCGCTGAAAGAGGGGGAGCGGGAGGTGCCGCCCGAGCTCGAAGAAAAGATATCGCACCTGCTCCAGAACTGGTACTACGACAGCGAACGGAAGGATTTCTCCGGTGCGGATGGCGGCAAACCAGGTCAGATGTGAGGGAGATAGGATACACCCGGTATGGAACCGGGGGATGACCTCTCCCGTCTCACAGCCCGTGTAAATTGACCCCGTTTTTCAAGGAAATATCCTTCAGCTCCCGAATCAGCAGCATGCCGGTCCGCTCCCGAAGATCCTTTCTCCCGGAACGATGCACATCTCTGTATGGCCCTTTCCCTCTACCTGCAGCCCATCTCCATCCTGATCGAGGTCATCATCTGCGCACTCGGTGTGGGTATCGCCACGCTGAAGAAACAGACCTATGGATGGTTCATTGCCCTCACCTTTGGAATCTACGTGGTGTATGACTTCTCGGCCCTTTCCGGCGCCGCTCTTCCGGGCGATGCCCTGGCCCTCATCTTCCTTGCGGCGAGCATCTCGATGCTGTACGCGGCATGGACCCTCTATTCCCGGGAGTGAGATCGTATGACAGATACTGCAGAGAGAGAGAACCGCTGGGCCCTGCCTGATCTCGACCGGGCCCTTACCTGGTGCAGCGAACGGAACCGGAAGAAGATCGCCTGTACATTCCACGTGCTCGACGAGTACACCAGGACCCGGGAGGAAGTCGATGCCGTCACCGCTGCATACCGGGAGACCATCAACGGCATCTCAACACAGGGTCTGGATGCCGCCATCTCCATCAAGCTCTCCTCGCTCGGTGTCCTTTTTGACGGAGATCTCGCCCTTGAGCGAACGTATGACCTCTGCCGGGAGGCCCACACGTCCGGAGTGGGCTTCGAGATCGATATGGAAGGAAGGGACCTGGTGGGTGCGGCCATCGAGGCTGCCGCTCTCTGCGGGAGGAAGAACCTCCCGGTTACCCTCGCCCTCCAGGCCTACCTGTACCGGACGCCCGGGGACCTCCGGCTGCTGCTCGCACTCGGGGTTGTCCCCCGGTTCGTCAAGGGGGCCTACCTCGGCGACGTGGAAGATTTTCCGGAAATACAGACACGGCTCCTCGATCTGGTGAGGGAAGCTGCCCGCTTCGAAGTCAGCTTCCATATCGGTACCCATGATCCGCAACTCCTACCGGAAATCCGGTCCCTGATGGTGAACTGCCGCGAACGGATCACCTTCGGGTTCCTGATGGGGCTCGCTGACCGGACCAAGCAGGAAATGGCGGCAGACGGGTGGAAGGTATCGGAATATGTCCCCTTCGGCAAGGATGCGGGACCGTATATTGCACGGAGGGAGCGATACCTTAGAGAGCTTGGGAATGCGGGGAGAACGGCGACCGGGTGAGACAACGGAAAAATTTCACCATCCTATTTCAATTATAATTTTGTTCAAGGGTGAGAAAATCCTCAACAACATTTATATATTGATTATAGAGAGTCACTAGTATAAGGTGGTGGCATTATAAGCTTGCTGTTTGATTATTCATTTCAGGTATATATGCGGCTTTTAACATCAGGGCTAGACTCCTATAATCGCTGATGTGGATTTCCCAAAAAGTCGATAGAATGCAGTGAATGTAGTGGAATAATAGAACTGGCTTCACTGGTCTGGTGATAATCTCAAGGTGGTGTAATGGATGATTGACGATAACCGTTTCAAATTAATGTGTTCAGTGGTACTTTTATCAGGAATTCTGATATTCCCGGTAATGGGTTCGACACTGACGATAGATAACGCAACATTTGACAATGTCGGGGAAACGACCCAGATTGGCATCGTACTGGATCAAGCACCGGCGGGGCTATCCGGGTATGAAATTTCATTGTCCCTGGAAGATGGGATGCTGGCAGAGATCGTTTCAGTGTCGTTTCCATCGTGGGCAACGCTCACTGATAATTCAACCCTCCCCTCTGATAGTTTTTTCATGCTCGCAGCGGACCTGACGTCTCAGGTTGAGAGTGGCGCAACAGATATTTGTATCGCTAATGTGACAATACAAGCGGAGGCTCCTGGTGTAACCCATCTCCTGATCGGGTCGTATCAAATCTATGATGAAATGGGTGACCCATTTACCCCCGAAATTCACGGGGGTGTTCTTTCCATTAATGGCTCAGCGGTACCTGACACAACCCCGCCCGGAAGTGTCACCAACCTCCAGAACACTACGTATGAGGAGACAGGCATCACCTGGACCTGGACCGATCCCGATGACGCTGATTTCGCGAAGGTGATGGTCTACCTCGACGGTGTGTTCAAAGCGAATGTAACCTCGGGAACGGAGAACTACACTGCGGATTCCCTCACCGCGGATACTTCGTACACCATCGGAACGCAAACGGTCGATACTTCGGACAACGTCAATACGACCTGGGTGAACCAGACGGCACAGACGAGCCCTGCTCCATCTCTGCCGGACACCACCCCGCCAGCGAGCATTTTCAACCTCCAGAACATTACCTACGAGGAGAACTTCATCACCTGGACCTGGACCGATCCCGTCGATGCTGATTTCGCGAAGGTGGTAATCTACCTCGACGGTGTGTTCAAAGCGAATGTAACCT
>JAAEES010000064.1 GCA_013415575.1 Methanomicrobiales archaeon
TGACAACAGGTCGATAGCTGCTATCCCGACCTCCGGTCCGGGAACACCGGTAATTTCCGGCAGGCCGGCCCACCCGGGAAGTGTCACTGCGCTCACCTCACCGATGGAAGGATCTTCCACGCTGATGAGGATCCTGTATCCTGAGAAACCATCCGGTGCGGCATCGAGGGTGAGATTGACCGTGGTTACTTCCCCGGGCATCACCGTGATCCCGGGTTGATCGAAGCCCACCGACGCACCGGCAGCGAGCCCGGTCACTATGAAGAGGGAGAAAATGAGGAGGCCAATATTCCGTGAAAACGAAGTCAGGGGGTTGTGATTCGCCATACATCCAGATTGTCGTGCGACCGTGTAAAGATATCTCACCCCGTGGCCTCCTCCTGACTGGTATCAGGCCAATGGAGTTATCTGATCCCATGAGCATACTATTCCGGAACGCCACACATGGCCGGAAACGATGAGAATCCTGCCGGAAGCCGGTACATCCGGCTGATCCGGAACCTGTACCGCTCCGGAGGCTACGTCTTTGCTGCGAAGGCAGAGGATATCGCCCGGCAGCACGGCATCTCCCGGGTTGCCCGGCTGGCGAGCAACGAGAACCCGTGGTCACCGTCCGCTGCGGCAGTCAGGGAAGGGCATGAAGCGCTCAAGGGAGCGAACCGTTACCCGGATGAGAGTATGGCAATGCTTACCGGGGCCCTCGCCCGGTTCCACGGCGATTACTCTTTCGTGACCGGTGTCGGGATGGATGGGGTGATCGAGACAATCATCCGGACGTTGGTAAATCCTGGAGATCGGGTTGCCATCTCGCTCCCCACCTTCTCGTTCTACCGGCTCGCTGCGCTGGCCCAGGCAGCAGAGGTGGTGGAGATCCCGAGGGAACCGGACTTTTCGGTCAGCACCGGCCGGTTCATTGAGCTCGCACGGGATGCAAAGGTCTCCTTCCTCTGCACCCCGAACAACCCCACCGGTACCGTCATCCCGGCAGCGGATATCAGGCAGATCCTCTCAGGGATCAGAGGTATCCTCTTCCTCGATAACGCCTACGTTGAATTCTCTGATACCGATTACCTGCCTCTGATGAAGGAGTATGACAATCTGATCATCGGCCGGACGATGTCCAAGGCCTTCGCCCTGGCCGGCGCCCGGGTGGGGTATGCTTTTATTCCCGGATGGCTGGCCCCCTTCTATCACCGGGCGGCAACCCCCTTCACTCTCAACACCGTCTCGGCCAGGGCAGCTATCGGGGCGCTGGAGGACCGCACGGAAATGGAACGGTACGTGGCCTACGTCCAACAGTGGAGGGATCGTTTCAGAACGGAATGCCCGCTGCCGTCCTGCCCGTCGGGTGCTAATTTCGTGATGTTCGATACCGCACCTTTTTCCGGAGATGAGATGGCACTCCTCCTCGCAGAGAAGGGCGTGATCGTCAGGTCATGCGCCAGTTTCCCCGGCCTCCCCGACCACTATATCCGGGTGAGCGTGGGGGATGCGTGGGAGAACGAGCTCTTCCTCGCTGTCATCACCGAAATCTGCAGGTCCTGCGCATGATGTACGGCATTACCGGCACACCGGGTACGGGGAAGAGTTCGATAGCCCGGGTGCTCCAGGAGCAGGGCTTCCGCGTGCTCCACCTGTCGGAGACGACCGGGAATTACGTTATTGAAGAAGACCCGCTCAGGGAGACCATGGTCATCGATGAAGACCGGTGGGCAGCCGAATTCGTCCCGTTCGACGGGGTTGTTGAAGGCCACCTGGCCCACCTCCTCCCCTGCGACCGCGTGGCAGTGCTCCGGTGCCGGCCCGATGTCCTCGCTGTCCGGCTCCAGGAACGCGGGTATGGAAAAGAGAAGGTCAGGGAGAACGCGCTCGCCGAAGCCCTTGATGTCGTGCTGGTCGAGACCCTCGAGCTCTTCTCCCCTGAGCAGGTTTATGAACTGGATACAACAGATAAAACTATCCAGGAGTGCTGTGACCGGCTGGGCCGGTTTTTCCGGGGGGAGATCCAGCCACAGTCCGGTTTCCTTGACTGGTCTTCGTTTATCGGGATGATAGAATGACCCTTGATACCTTCCGCCCGCACCTCAAGTGGATTTACCGGCCCTTCGTCGATATTTCCATACGGATAGGGCTCACTCCCGATGCATTCACTGTTGCCGCATTCTTTGTGGCGCTCTTTGCCGGCATTGCCTTCTATTACGGGCAGGTTGTGCTCGGGACATTCTTCATCATGTGCAATGCCGCCTTCGACTCGATGGACGGTGCGGTGGCACGGGCCATGAATATCCAGAGCCGGAAAGGAGATTTCCTCGACCACGTCGTGGACCGGTATGCAGACATTTTTATCATTACCGGTATTTTTGCCGGGGGATTTGCACCCTGGCCAATCGGGGTATTCGCCCTGACCGGCGTCCTGATGGTGTCCTACCTCGGCACCCAGGCCCAGGCAATCGGTGTCGGGCGCTACTACGGCGGGGTTCTCGGGCGGGCAGATCGGTTGTTTCTCCTCATTATCGCGGGGCTCCTGAACATACTCATCCCTGCCGGGGTGTACGGCCTCCCGTATCTTGGATGGCTCCTGGTCATATTCGGGGCCATTGGGCATTTTACTGCCGCCCAGCGTTTTGTCTTCGTCTGGAAGGAGATCAAAGAGGAGTAGGCCTGATCTCACCATCCCTCCGGATGAGCATCAGGATTCATGTGCTGATTCACGCAACAGTCCGGAACTGTCTCGTATATTTCCACTTGACCAGGGGGAACAGGATTACCAATGAGCCCCATGAGATCATGGCGGCGAGCGGGCTTGCCAGTGCAATACCAATGGATGCAAGAAAAACACCGATCGGAATCATGCTTCTGACCGAGAGGTACTGGATAAAATTGGCATCAAGTGGCTGGTTCAGCAGGTTATCACAATGCGCACCATGGTGCCAGATAAGACAGAGCAAGAAACTGCTGGAGGCGATCACAGCGGCATAAAAGATCACCACGCTGACGTGAGCCCCGTACAAACCCAGTAGTAACGTCGGGAAGGGCATAAAGGCGATGAAGAAGAGGAAAAATATATTGAGCACGATGAGGTGCTGGTCGACATCACGGATGAAGGAGAACATGCGATGGTAGGAAAACCAATAGTACGCGATGATAAAGAAACTGAGCGAAAAACCGATCATTTTAGGGTAGATATCTACCAGGCTCGGCAGCAGAAGCACATCAATCTGTTGCGATGGTATCTCAGGAATGGTGAGGTCAAGGACCAGAAGTGTTATGGCGATCGCAAAGACGCCATCGCTCAGGGCCATCATTCTTTCCTTATTCACGCCCAGTCGATTGTAGAGCAATCTCATCTGAACAATATCGTCTTCCATGATTACCTCCTGATGCAGAAGACATGACATGAATATGAGGGAATGAGGAGAAAAATATGCCTTGAGGAAAGTTGGGATAACCTGTGGCGTAAGGATGCTTCCCCGGTTGGTTGACAGCGGCGGGGGTCACCCGGCCACTAAGAATTTTTAGAACCAGCTATCAAGCGTTTTCTGCCCGGACTTCACTTTGAGACCTTCAAGAGCCTTCTCAACGCGGTCCGGGGTGAAGTCATAGGTGTCGCAGAGCATCGAGACGACACCCTCCCGGTCAGGCTCGCTCCAGGAAAGAGCGTAGTCAGCGGTGACCGGTGGATTGAGGAAGAACTCCATTACGGAATCAACATCAAGGCCGGGGAGCTTTTCAGCAGCCACCTGGTCGAACTCACCGTTCCGGACGATCTTGAGAGCCGTTTTGGCCCCAATCCCTTTCACTCCTGCATTGAAGTCGGTGCCCACGAGAACGGCGATCCGGACGAGGTCATCCCGGGAAATGCGAAGCCCTGAGAGGATTTCTGCGAGGACTATCCGCTCCGGATTTACTGAGATCGTCCGACCGTGCAGCTTCCGCCGTCCGCTCACGGTGAGGTTCCGCATCAGCACCGGCGCTCCGAAGAGGAGGGTGTCATAGTCCTGGGACACCACATACCGGGCATCGCCCCGGCTGACCATATCCGCAGCCTGGGCCTCCCCCTCGCTGGGGGCGTCGACATACGGCAGGCCGAGGAGCGTGATCAGGCGCTTTGAGGTCACGATGACCTCCTGGTCAATCCGTGATGACGCCCGGGCATGTTTTGCGGCCTCTTCAACCTCTCCCCGTTCAAGTGCGTCCTGCCACCGCTCCCGGGCCTGTTCCCGGACCGATCGGCGCTGCTCAATGGTCTCCTGCTTGAATTCAGGGGGTGTACCATCGAAGACCCAGATCGGTCGGATCCCTTTCTCAATGAAATTGACCGCCCGGAAGAGGATGCCCGAGAGGTGGGAGGTGACCCTGCCCTCCCGATCCATGAGCGGCGTGCCGTCCGGCTGCCTGATGATACTCAGGAACTGGTAGAGTGCATTGTGTGCGTCAACCGCAGCGACACCTGCGAGTGCCTCCCAGGAGAGTGGTGTCTTGTAATCGGCGATGATGTCCCGCAGTGCAACACCCATTCCCACATCACCTTCCCGGAACAATTACCGGTACACTTTCCGGGAGACCTCTTGGACGATATCTTCGATCCGGTCGATGCTGCTTTCATACCGCTGCGCCATCTTCGCAGAGATATCCTCAAGGTTGACCCGGATCATCCGTTCGCGATTGGTGATGTTGCGTTCAATGAGGCGGATCCTGTGGTGGATGATCACGAGGAGGCCGGCGAGGGAGAGCACCATCAGGAGAGCGGCAAACGTTATTTCCCATGTTGCCCTCAACAGGGAAAAGAACCACCAGGTCGATGCAGCAAGTATGATAATGAGTATTATATCCCCCAGATACTCACGTATATCCATGTTTTTACATGATGAAGACCGGGTAATTAAGTTACCTGTGATTCCCGGGGTTTTCTCATGAACTGGTCACGGCTCCTTCCGCTCGTCACCATTCCTGCCATGCTCGTGCTGGTGGAGATCATCGCACTTCTCCTCTCCCTGCCCATGCAGACCGCTGGAATCACAGCATTCGAGGACCCGGAATCCTTCACAAACCCCCTGATCTTCATCGTGATTCTCCTGGTCTTCACCGCGTTCCTCCTCGTGCTCATCAGGTACCGGTGGAAGAAGCTCATCGGGGTCATCATCGCGGTCTCCATCTTCTTTACCTTCATCTATATCTTTGCCGGGATCACCATCTACTTCCTCGGTATGGTTCCGGGTACGCTGGGGATCACGCTCGCGCTCTCCCTTTTTTCCACTGCGCTCCTGTATCTCTACCCCGAGTGGTACATCATCGATACCCTTGGAGTCCTCATCGCTGCAGGAGCCGCCTCAATCTTCGGAATATCGCTGAACGTCATCCCCGTCCTCATCCTCCTCATCATCCTGATGGTCTACGACGCCATTTCGGTATACAAGACCCGGCACATGGTCACCCTGGCCGAAGGGGTTATTGACATAAAATCGCCCATCCTGTTCATCGTTCCCAAGCGGAGAGGCTACAGCTTCATGCGGGAGGGGATCGGGGATCTGGATGGTGGTGAGCGGGCCGCATTCGTGATCGGCATGGGTGACCTGATCATGCCTTCGATCCTGGTGGTATCAGCCAACGTTTTCCTGAACAGCACCCGGCTGGCAGGGGTCATCACCCTCCCGGCCCTCGGTGCGATCATCGGATCCGTCATCGGACTCTCACTCCTCCTGATCGTGGTCCAGAAAGGGAAACCCCAGGCAGGCCTACCGCCCATCAACGGGGGGGCCATCCTCGGTTTCCTCGCAGGATACGGCCTCTCCTTCCTGCTGTGACCGTTCACGGATATGGAGGAGGTTCTCCATCACTTCGGTGACCCCCTCGCCGGTCTCGGTCGACATGTTGAGGTATCCGTCAAAATAGACGAGATCTGATTTGTTCACCACCACTACCACCGGTACATCGGACATTCTCTCGATTTCATGGATGAGTCTGACCTGTTCCTCGATGGGATATCCACAGTGTTCGCTTGCGTCGAGCATGCAGAGGATCACATCGGCAAGGTTGATGATGGCCGTGACCGCCTGCCGTTCAATCGGGTTGCGCTCCTCATAGGGCCGGTCAAGGAGCCCGGGGGTATCGATAAACTGCATCCGTTCATTCCCCGCCATCCGGTGACCGACGATGATACCCTTGGTGGTGAAGGGATAGGAGGCAACTTCAGGGTCAGCAGAAGAGACCAGGCGGATGAAGGAAGACTTACCGACATTGGGGTACCCGGCAACCACGACGGTGAACTCCTCCGACACGTGCGGGAGTTTCCGGATTACGTTTCTCATCTCATTGAGGAACCGGAGATC
>JAAEES010000065.1 GCA_013415575.1 Methanomicrobiales archaeon
CCATGGGCTCGAGGAGATTCGAACTCCTGACCTCCGCCGTGTAAGGGCGACGTCATAACCAGCTAGACCACGAGCCCGGAAAGACTATACGAATTCGATGGGCGAGATATTAAGATTGTTGACTTCGCCCTGACGGCCTGAAGATCGGTCATTCCCGCTGGAACTCCCCCACGATCTCCGCCCGCTGCAGGGTTCTCCCCCGTATCTTCATGGACCATGTCTCTTCGGAAACCGATACCGGAACGAGCAGTGAGAAGAGCAGGATCACCTCATCCCTGGTGAAATAATGGGTCAGGATACCATCGCCGTTCAGCCTGGTGGACGGGTCAATCGCGGTCCCTCTACCTGATCGGAAATCTGCGGTCGAAAACCCCGTAAAAAAGAGCCTTCCGCCGGATCGGAGTACCCGGGACGACTCGGAGGCCAGGATGTTCCTGGCCGGTTCCGGTGCATGTCCGGCACTATGGGTAAGGAATACTGCATCAAAGGTCTCATCCCTGAAGGGGAGTGCTGCAGCATCTGCCAGAACATATTCAACGGCTCCTAAAAGGGGATTCACAGCAAGGATACTCCAGGACCGGGAGGCCATAGCGGCCAGCGCCTTTCCGTCACCGCAGCCCGCCTCGAGAACCCGGGCCCCGGGAGCAAGTGACGGGAGGTCCCGCGGCGCTCCGCCGTACTTTCTCCCGCGGATCCGGTATTCCCGTTCCCAGGCCGCCTGCTCACCTCCGGTATGATGTTCGATCATAGGCAGAAAAAAAGAAACCTGGGTTTTTCACAGGAGGCCGAATGACTTCAGGGCGACATCGGGGTTGACCATTCCGGTATGGTAGACGGCCCCTTCCGAGACCTCGTTGATGATCACTTCAGCAGGGGAGAAGAGCGAGGTGTCAATCTTGTAGAAGTCGTAACCTGCCTCCTTGAAGATATCATTGAACGGCTTTCCGTATCCCTTGGACTTGGTGCTCGGAATCTTCTCCAGGTAGTCCTTGATGTCCGGCGCGTTCATGGTAAGCATGATCCTGCCATGGTAGATGGTCGCATCATTGGTGACGCCCATGGCCAGCTTCGGTCCCCGAACCGGGGGAATAGGCGCCGTGCCGAATCCGGAGATGATCTTCCGTGTATCGAAATGGAGTTCGTTCAACTTGTAGATCGCTGTTTCGACGCACCGTCCCGCCACCTGGATGGAGCCGACGATTGAGGACGTGGGGGCCACCACGGCACAGACATTGGCGACATCAACCTGGCAATCCTCGGCGATCTTTTCCATGACCGCCCCGTTCGGGAGATGATCG
Source organism: Methanomicrobiales archaeon (assembly GCA_013415575.1). Taxonomy (GTDB): domain Archaea; phylum Halobacteriota; class Methanomicrobia; order Methanomicrobiales; family Methanospirillaceae; genus UBA9949. The sequence continues at coordinate 1,299 of JAAEES010000065.1, forward strand.
CTCTCAAGCGAAATAACCGCAGAATCGAAGTCGTCTTCGTACTCGATGACCTCGTAGGTATGCTTGGGTTTGAGAGAGAGCGCCCGTGCCGGACCGCTTCCCATCGCAAAGTAATTGTTGTGCTTGATCGTCCATCCGGCCTTCTGGGCACCGAGACAGGAGACTGAGGGAAAATCCGTGAAGACATCGATGAAAGGAACGGGGAATTCTTTGATCTGTCCCATCCGGAAATTGACCTCGCCAAGACCACCCATGCAAATCTCGGTGAAGGCTCTCCCTGCTGCATACCCTCCCCGGGTACTGACGCCGCAGTCTACGATCCGGGCGCCGTTATCCAGTTCATGGTAGGCTGCGTTGAATTCCTCGGCGTATTCAGCCAGGTTTTCAAAAATTTCAAGGGCTAATTCATTTACACTGAGCACGTGGAATACCCCCTTTACCATTAAAACATGGTAGGTGAAGAGATAAGATTTTTCAAATGATTCGTTTTTTAAATACCCTTACCCCAGATCCTCGATAATTCTGGACGGATCGTACCTGAGGCTGATCACTCTCGTCCGCCCCCTGCCGTCACGGTACTCGAGGTTTATCAGGCGCATGGCATCCAGTTTTTTTACTATTTCGTAGAACCGGGTATATCCAATCGGCAGGGTCTCTTTGACGGTTTTATAGACTTCTCCGGCGTTCATTTCGGAATCTTTCATACTCTGCCCTGCCAGGGAGCGGAGCACGCTCTTCTCTTCTTCTTTGAGTGATTTGACCGATGAAGAGAGGTGCAGGTACTTGGAGACATCATACGCTCTGCAGATATCCTCGCGGTCGATGTTCCGGCTGGCCCTGCGCTCGGCGTTCAACGCCGCCCGCTTGACCAGATCGATCCCCACCCTGAGGTCCCCTGATTTCTGGGTCTGCTCCACGACGAGGTCAAACATGGAGTCGGACAGGCAGCCCGGGTATAGGCCCTGCATCACCCGCTCCCGCATGATAGTGCGGACCTCTTCACCGCTGTATGGAGGGAAATAAATCTCAGAGGGCCGGAAGACCGATGAAACCCGTGCGTCGACAGCGCGTGAAAGATCCACGTCCATATCGCTGATGATCATGATGACTCCGATCCGGGTCCCGGGATATGCCTCGTGGGATCTGAGGAGGGAGTAGAGAACCCTGTTCATCTCGTTCTCATAGAGGAGGTAGTTGGCATCATCAAGGCAGATGAGCAGTACGGTCTCTTCCTTCTGGAGGAGGCGGGCAATGGCGTCGAAGACCTGCTTGAAAGAGGTTCCGGATGCCGGAGGAAGGTGGCCGGACAGTTTCCGGTAGATCTGGGAGAATATAGCAAACTTGGTGTTGTCGATCTGGCAGTTGATGTAAATGGGGATCAGTTTCTTGGTTGTCTCTTCGATCTCCGCAAAGAGTTTCCTGACGCTGGTGGTCTTCCCGGTGCCGGGAAGGCCCCGGCAGATGCTGTTGAGGGGCCGGCCTCCCCGGAGCCCGGGCTGGATCTGGAACGCGAGTTCCCTCATCTGGGTCTCACGGTGGTTGAACTGCTCCGGGACATAGTCGATCTCAAAGACCTCGGGGTCCCGGAACAGGGTCTCATCCCACATGAGGAGATTTTTCTTCATGATATGCACCGCCAGTTCATAGCTTTTTGAGACATGCCCTGCAGAGGGTCTTACTCGTGAAGAGCCGGCTCATCTTCTGTTCTGCCGGGGTCACCGTGGCGCCGCAGACTTCACAGGTCAGGGTACTGGCGGCATCGGCGTTCTGTACGGGAGCAGTCGCAGTCACACCCGCCGGCCGGACCTGGGGCGCCGCTTCCGGTTTCTCCACCGGCACGGAAAGCCCGCCCCCACTATCTTCCGGGGGTGTGGCGGCCACCATGACGCTTTCACCAGGAACGGCCGGAGCCGGTTCACGGACCGGGAATACCCGTTTCCGGTACGAGTCCACATGTTCGGTGGTCGCCGGATCCCCCCTTCCGAATCTTCCGAGGATATCATCGAGGAATCCGGCCAACTCTTCGGCATCGGCCGGGGAATCCACCTCGCCGCTCACCTCGAGACGCAGGTTCTCATAGTGCTCCAGGTTGACCGTGACCCCGATGGTGAGATTCTTCCGGGTGCCCATGCGATCATAGTATGGCACCCGCTCTGATATGGTTTATGATTGAACGGATCTCCCTTCAGGATGAGGAGAAGAGGAGCGGGAGGAATCCGGTGGCGCGGACAGTCCCGTACCCTCCCCTGGCTCCTTCACGCTCGGAGAACGCACGGGTCTCATCGCGTCCTTTTCCATACACGGCAAATGGAACGGGATCGGCAGTATGCGTCTTCAGCCGTATCGGGGTCGGGTGATCAGGAAGTACCGCGATTATCCCGGAGAAATCCTGCATGATGGTCCCGATCATCGCATCGACCCGTTCGATTGCCAGCACTTTCTCCCGCGTATCCCCGAGATGACCTGCCTCGTCCGGAGCCTCGACATGCAGGTAGAGGAAGTCCAGGTGCCCGAGGGCCGAAAGCGCGTACCTGGCTTTTGCCTGGTAGTCGGTATCAAGGTATCCGGTCGCGCCCGGGACCGCGATAACCTCCATCTTCGCACACCGGGCAATACCCTGGAGCAGATCGACAGCGGAGATGACACCGCCCGATTTCCCGAACTTCTCCCGAAATGGGGGAAGTACCGGGATCTTTCCGCCGCTCCATGGCCATACCTGGGTGGCCGGTGGTTTGCCGGCTGCGATCCTCGCCAGGTTCACCGGATTGCGTGAGAAGACCTCCCTGCTCTTCTCCATGCAGGAGATCAGGGCAGCACTGTCTCCGCCCCGGGGGAGGAACGAGACGATCTCCCTGCCCACGATATCATGGGGCGGTACAGTCACCGAACCCGACCCTCCGTGAAGGACGAGGAGGTTCCGGTAGCTGATTCCGGGATAAAAGGATGCAGAGGGCATGGTGTTCTTGAGCGACGAGAGGAGGGCTCTTCCCTCGGCACTGGATATGTGTCCGGCAGAGAAGTCGGCCATCATTCCGTCACGGACCGTAACCAGGTTGCACCGGTATGCGATATCGGACGGGCCGAGTTCGATCTGCATACTCGCCGCCTCAAGCGGCCCTCTCCCGGTGTAGGAGGTGCGGGGATCATAGCCGAGCAGGCCGAGGTTGGCGATATCGCTCCCTGCTTCGAAACCATCCGGTACGGTCTGGACCATCCCCATACATCCTTCACGGGCGATGCGGTCCATGTGCGGTGTATGAGCGTACTCGAGCGGCGTCTTTCCGCCAAGCTCGGCGAGAGGTTCATCGGCCATACCATCGCCAAGAATTACCAGGTATTTCTTCTGCATGTTATTCCTGCCATCACCGGCTCTCCCTTCAGAGCTGACCGCCGGTATCCCTGATCAGGGCCCGTGCAGCCTCGCGGACAGATACTACGGAAGTCGTTTCCGGCCTCCACCCAAGCGACTTGAGCTTCTGCACCGAGAGGAGCATCCGGGGAACATCTCCCACCCAGCCGCGATCGCCCCCTGTATAGCGCAAGGAAACCCCGGAGAGTCCCATCTCCTCGGTCACAATGGTTGCAATCGAGGTCACATCGATCCAGTCCTCTGATCCGATATTGAAACAGGCAAATGGTTCATCAGAGCGGGATACGGCGTACAACACGGCGTTCACACAAGCTGATACCGAAAAGTAGGACTTCGCCTGTTTCCCATCTCCGAGGATTTCCAGCTCGCGGGGATTTTGCCTGAGCTTATGGATAAAATCCCAAATCACACCGTGGTTGCTCCGTTCGCCGATAATGTTGGCAAACCGGAACACCCAGGATCTCCACCCGTACGTATGGGCGAAAGCGGAGATCATCGCCTCGCAGGCGAGTTTCGTGCCTCCGTAGATGGAGATGGGCCTCATCCCGGGATACTCCTCCGGTGTCGGGATGACGTCCGCCTCCCCATACACCGTCGAGGTCGAAGTGAACACGATCTCGCCTGTACCGGCCTCGCGCATAGCTTCGAGCACCCTGACCGTTGCCGTCACATTCTGGGCATACACCCGTGCCGGGCTGCCGGCGCTTGCCCGGACGTCCGGATCTGCGGCGATGTGATAAATACGATCTGCTCCCCTGAACGCCTCCTGCCAGCCGTCGCTGAGGAGATCCCCCTTCACGAACCTCACCGCCCCGGACCCCACATGCCCTGCGATATGGCGAAATTCTCCGGTAGAGAGGTTGTCGATGACGGTCACTGTATCACCCCGTGAGACCAGGGCATCCACAAGGTGCGATCCGATAAACCCCGCACCACCGGTGACGACCGCCTTCATGCTCTTCTCCTGGTACTGTGTGCTCAACCCTTAAAATCTCTCTTCGCCATACTAGTGGTGTGGTTTCCAGAATTGATGCCCCGCAGGGCGGCCTGATCTTTCTCAAAGGGGTGCTCATGGGAATGTGCGATATCATTCCCGGGGTCTCGGGCGGCACCATCGCTCTGATAACCGGGATCTACGAGCGCCTGATCTCGGCGATCGGGAGTATCAGTGCAGTCCCGGTCACCGCGCTGCTCCGCGGCAGGAGGGAAGAGGCGGCTGAAGCGGTTAACCGCGTCGACCCGTTATTTCTCGTAATCCTCCTGGCAGGGATCGGCCTGGGATTGCTGACCATGTCACGGATCATCCTCATTGTTCTAAAGACCTCCCCCGCTGAGACATACGCCTTCTTTTTCGGCCTGATCATCGCTTCCTCAGTGCTCATCTACTACCGTATCGAGCAGGCGGATGCCGTTATTGCAGCAGTCTGGGTCGGGCTCGGGCTCGCTTTGGGATATGGTATCGGCGGGCTGGACCAGTCCGCTCTCGGGCACTCGCTGCCGGTTCTCTTCATCACCGGATTCATTGCTCTGTGTGCCATGATCCTCCCGGGTATCTCCGGGGCATACATCACGCTGCTCATGAACCAGTACGAGTTCCTCCTCGCTGCCCTCGCAAGCTTCCACCTCGTTCCACTCGTCGTATATATGACCGGCGGGGTCGCGGGACTCCTTTCCATGAGCCGCATCCTGAAGCTCATGCTCCGCAGGTACCATACCCAGTCGCTGGCATTCCTCACCGGGCTCATGCTCGGTTCAACGCGGATGGTGTATGACCAGATTGCGGCTGCCGGGGGAACGGTGTCCGGTGTCTGGGTCTTTGGCGCGGCAGGAGTCCTCCTCATTGCCCTGATGGAGCTTGCCCTTCGCCGGTTCCCGGTATGATGGAAATGATCGGAGCGTCCGATCACAATGATAAAACCACCAGCATGCCAAGGGAGTACCGGAAATGTTTATCGGCATTGACCATGGGACGACCTCGATCCGGTTTTCCTCCGGGGAGTCCTGCTTCAAGATAACGAGGGA
>JAAEES010000223.1 GCA_013415575.1 Methanomicrobiales archaeon
ACCACGTGGCAGAGTGCTTTTACGAACGCAGTGGTATTCTCCCTCTGGAATGCATTCCTGCCCACGCAGACCCCGGCGCCGCCGGCGTTCACCGAGTCACGGATTGCCGTCAGGGTCTCGATGTCTCCTGCCTTCTCCCCTCCGGCGATGAACACCGGCACCGAGCAGGCCTTCACGATCTTTGAGAAGCTTTGTGGATCACCGGTGTAATTGGTCTTGATGAGGTCTGCACCAAGCTCCTCCGCGACGCGGACACAGTGCCCTACGGCCTGGGGTGAGTACGGGTCGATCCCCTTTCCCCGCGGGTAGATCATCACCAGGAGGGGCATGCCCCACCGGTTGCAATCCTTCACCACCGCTGCGGCGTCCTCGAGCATCTTTGATTCATTCGGTGCCCCGAGGTTGATGTGGATGGAGACGGCATCGGCGCCCAGCGCCACCGCTTCTTCCACCGTGCAGACCAGAACCTTGTCGTTCGGGTCCGGGTTGAGCGAGGTGCTCGCGGAGAGGTGGACGATCAGGCCGATGTCCCTCCCCCGTCTCCGGTGCCCCCGCTTCACGATTCCCTTGTGGAGGACGATGGCATTCGCCCCGCCCTCGCTCACGTCCGATATAACCTGGGTCATGTCCTGGAGCCCCTCGATCTGGCCGAGGGTGAACCCGTGGTCCATGGGGACGATGACCGCCCTCCCGGTATTCCGGTCAATGATACGTTCTATCCGGATCTCTTTTCCAATCATTGGTCATCCCTTCAGTATCTCACATGCTTCTTCTGCGCTCCGGCCTTCATGGACGATGAGGGCTGCTGCCCTGATGAAACGGGCAGGACTCTGGTGCTGGAAGGCGTTTCTCCCGATGGAGATACCGGTCGCCCCTCCGGCCATGGCTCCTTCGATCAGCTCCAGGGTTGAGCGGTCATCGGTCTTCGATCCGCCCGCTACCACCACCGGGACCGGACAGCCCCGGGTGACGATCCGGAAACTGTCCGGGTCGCCGGTGTACACGGTCTTCACCATATCAGCCCCGAATTCGGCGGCGACCCGGGCCGCCAGGGCAACATGGTCGGGGCTGTGCTCGTCAGCAATCTTTCTCCCCCGGGGATACATCATGGCCAGGAGCGGCATGCCCCACTCCATGCATTCGATCGCCACCTCCCCGAGATCGGTAAGCATCCGGGCCTCGGAATCGGCGCCGATATTGATGTGTACGGATACTGCATCGGCACCCATCTTGAGCGCATTGGTCACCGAGTTGACCAGCACTTTCTCGTTGGGATCCGGCCCTATGGCCGTGCTCGCGGAAAGGTGCAGGATCAGGCCTACGTCCCTCCCGCTCTTCCGGTGCCCGTGCAGGGCAAGTCCCACGTGGCCGAGCACCGCATTCGCTCCTCCTTCCGCGACCCGGTCGACAGCCTCTCCGAGATCGATCAGGCCTGCTATCGGCCCGTTCGACACGCCGTGATCCATGGGAACGATGATGGTCTTCCGGGTGTTTCGATCGATGATACGTTCCAGACGAATTTCTTTTCCTCTCATACCAAACCACTCCTCCATGCAGCGCATTCAGGGAATGTCCACACGGAATCAGGCAAAATAGCCAGTTATGCAACGTGCGTGAGCAGGGCTATGAGCGATAAAAACACTCACCGGCGAAAAAACACTCACCTTGCATGCGTATCAGTTTGCATGAGGTGCTATATAAACTCATAGGACCGTCCATCATCCGGGACGAAAAAAGAGAAGTCCCCTTATTTATGAATTTTTTTGATGGAGATGACATCCCCGAGCGTCGGGACAACCCTGCCGCCCTTCTGCTTCTCCGAGGTCTCCTCGGCAGTATCGATCAGCCGGATATTGAGGGTCCGCTCCAGCTTGATCCGGAGAGCATCTTCCGGGATCAGGTCTCCCTTCTCGATCTTCTTGATCAGGAGCTCCTTCTCCTTGAGCTCCATGGCCAGGTCCTTCTGGCTCCATCCCCGTTCCATCCGGGCGGTCCGTATTCTCTCCCCGTAGTCATCGACAATCTCTCCTTCGATAAGGTCGAGGACATCACGCCGCCGGCGTACCGGGGCAGGGGCGGGGACAGGTCTCCCGGCAACCGGTTTTCCCCGGCCTTCCGCTTTCTTCGGCATCTGCACTTCGGTCCCGTATTTCGCGCACTGGGCACAGACCTCGAGCAGGGCTCCCTCGATCCTGACCGTCTTCGCCGGTCCATGGATCTTGGCGCCGCACAATTCACACTGCATGTTCAACTCGCAAACATCTTTATAGCCATTTTTCCCTATATAGTTAATTGAGGAAAAAATGGCAGAAAGCGCCCGGCAGCCGCAGGAGCCCCAGAATCCTGAGGAATTGTGCCGATACCTGCTCGACCGCGTCACCAACATGGAGACCCGCAACCTGGAGCTCCGGGAGCAGCTCCGCCAG
>JAAEES010000224.1 GCA_013415575.1 Methanomicrobiales archaeon
GAGCCGGTAATGGTTCCATCCTTGACCATCCGTGCTGTATTGTAGATTATGATCGGGAAGGTGCTCCCGTCTTTCTTGACACCGGAGTATTCTGATCCTTCGGTCTTCTTTCCCTGCAAAACGGCCATGAATGTTTCTTTCGCCCGTGTATGGTCTTCCGGAGCCAGTGCTTCGAGGATATTCATCCCCCGCTCGAGATCTTCCTGGGTGTAGCCGAAGAGATCGAACGCGGCGCGATTTGCATAGGTAATATTCCCTTCGGCATCAGCTTCAAAAACCCCCTGGGGAAGGAACTGCACGAGATCCATGAAACGTTTTTCATTGATCTCACACTTCCGGATCTGCTCCTTCAACCGGTCGACCATCACCTGAATGCTCTCGGCAAGGCTGGAGAATTCATACCCGGAAACCGGCCGGATGGCATGATCGAGATCGCCACTGGCGACGCTGTTGACATCATTGACGAGTTGTTCGATCGGCCGGGAGAGCTCCCGGGAGACCATGATAACGACAAGAGCCCCGAAGAAAAGGAGGAGGAGGCCGGCGAACGCATGGAGGACTCCCAGACGGGCCAGCTCCTGCGAGAGCAGGGCATCATTGTAGGTGAGCTTGGCAAAGATGCTCATGTCGGCGGCATAGTCCGGGTCCCGCAGGTCAATGACTTCCCAGAAGACGGTTCTTTCCTGTCCGGTGTCACGGACCTCCTGGCTGGTTCGGTTCTCCCAGAGGATGTAATCGAGCATGGCATGGTCCTCCGGCGTTGGAACATACGTTTTATTGCCTATCAGCCGCTTCTGCTTCTGGAATAGGAGCACCTCCTCAAGATACGGGTTGAAAGCCCTGGCCTCATCAACGATAACACTGTAACTGGGTTGTTTTCGCTCTCCTTCGAAATACTCTGACTGGAGCCCGAGTTCGAGGATGTAATGGTGATCGGATGTCGGCATGTAGCTGTACTTGGTGAGGGTCCCTGTTGACCAGTCGCGAACGACCCGGTCCGGGTAAAATCCTGAAGTATTCCGGATTTCGTGGAGATAGATGCAGAAATCGGGGTAGATGACGGCGAAGTCGAGCCCCCTGTCGGCAGGCACCGTTGAATATTCTATTACGCAGCTTTCATTGATCACGTAGACATCCATGCCGCCGATAGCCGTCTTCAGGGCCTCGAGATCCATCCTGGAGGGATCTCCACCGGTCCCGTTGTATTCCGCCATCACGACCGCGAATGCTTCTTGCATATCGTGGTTATAGGCAGTATCATAGAGCTTAAGCCCGGCATCGATTAGCTGGAATGAATTCTCGATATAGGATTCGGTCATGGTCCGCAAACGGTACGCATTCTCCCGGAGATTATCGCTGGAGTTCACATAACTCATCCAGATCCCGGTGAGAACGAGGACAATGACGATCAGGAAAATGATTCCCATCAGGAGATATTTGAACGGTATTTTCCGATCGAACAGACCCATCCCTCTTCCCCCGGTTCCCGGAATACCCCTGCATTCCGGGGGTTCTGATCAGCGTTAATAGGGTTCCTTGTATTTATACTAGGTCACTTCGGAGAACCAGGCAGATCCTG
>JAAEES010000066.1 GCA_013415575.1 Methanomicrobiales archaeon
GGGCTCCAGGTTTCCGGGCGGGTGGAACTGGAAGTGATCGGCAATGCCAAGGTCTACCGTTATGCCCAGCGCATCCCGTTCTCATCATTCCTGAAATGTTCGAAAGATGCCATCCTCGTGCTCGATGGAGACCAGAGGATCGTGCAGGCAAATGATCAGCTGCTCACTGCGTTCGGATGGAACATTGGGGATATCCAGGGTCAGAAAATCGAAGATCTGAATATTCCTCCTTCGTTCCCGCCCGAATGGGCGGGCCCTTCCGGGAAGATGCTTGAAAAGGAGGAAGTCATCCCCCACCTGGAATACCGGAACGATGGACAATCCATCCATTACCGGGCGAAGATCACCCCGGTGGTCTTCGAGCATGGGGGGAAAGGAACCCTGGTTATCCTTGAGGATATAACGCAAGGCTACGAAAAAGAACAGCTTGAACAGCTCTATGCGAAAAATATGGGATTTCTTGCCAGAGCTGCCATGAAATTCATACGGCTCAATAATGATAGCGAGCTCTATTCCATTATTGGCGAAGGGATGAAAGAGCTCGTTCCTGAGGGGATAGTCATGATCAAGTCATTTAACCCCCTGGATATTACCTTCAGGACCTGGCTTGTCTGGGGTATCACGCACCAGGACTCAGTTCATGATCTGGTCCAGCGGGAACTCATCGGCCTCACGGTGAAGGCGGATGACCGGATGATCCAGGATCTCACCGACACCCTTTCGCTCCACCAGCCGGAAATTAACGGCCGGAAGGTTTCCAGCCTCTTTGACTTCTTCCAGGGACAGGTTCCCGAAAAGACCTGCCAGGCCATCGAGCAGGCATTCCAGATCAATCGCATTTATGTCGGCGGTCTTATCTGGAAGGGAAGCCTGTATGGAAAAGTCGCCATCCTCCTTCCCCGGGGTGTTGCGCTCCGGAACGAGGAGATCATCAATCAGTTTCTCAGACAGGCTTCCATGGCTTTTCAGCGGAGAATTACCGAAGCCCGGTTGGAACAGGCAGAGTCACAGATCCGGAAGATTGCCGAGGTAGTACCGCTCCCGGTTACAATTGTCAGTCCCGAGGGAAATTACCTCTACCTGAACAGAAGGTTTTCCGAAGTTTTCGGATATTCCACAGATGAAATCCCCCCTGTGGAGGAATTCTTTTCGTCTTTCAGCGATTCCCCGCCTTCTCAGATAATACCCAAAGGCCGGCAATCCGCGCAGGGGACTTCGGGAGCAGGTGACCTGATGGTCCGGAAGGCAACGATCCGGTGTCGTGACCAGGGTATGAAAGAAATCCTGTTCAGCATCCTTGTTCTGGAGGATTCCAACCGGTTCATCCTCTGCGAAGAAGTGTCCCCGAATGCAAATCCTGAACGGCAGAGAGCGGTCTGAGGAACTTCTCGTGCCACCAGGAAGGCCGGGCATACAGCGTCTCCCGGATGCTGATCTCAAGCATAGCATACCCGCCTCACTGATGACCAGCATTGCCATGCAGTGAGGGGTGAGCCCCGCCATGCAATCCAGCTGCACCCTCCTGGTTCACATAGTATCTTTTCATCTGCACTCCTCCAGATCCATGATGCTCGGGGCCGGGATCTACCTTACATAGCGGCTCAATAAGGTTACGGCCCTTTCCTGATCCTCCGGCAATGCGGCAGGATCAGGAAAGAGCATCAGGGACACACGGGGTATGATGGTATGAGGGACTCGAAAACGTTACCATTGGTGAACATATTCAATGCCGAAATTATCGTGATGCGGTTACTGCTCATCGCCACGCTGCTCGTTGTTCTCGTAGCAATGGCACTGTAGGACTGACGTGAGTATCCCTGGATTACCGACACAATCCGGTAACAGCGGATATTCCTTCATATTCCAGGGGCCGGTACCGCTGATTTTCAGGGACGGGTATCATCGTGATTATACCCGTTTTTCTGTCAGAGTTCACCTGTTTTTCCGGAGGGGCTGTGACTGCAGAATACTCTCCTCAATGATTCTCTTTCCCGGAAGGGGGATCCCGGGACGGGTATGATGCCACGGGTCACGCCTGCCTTTACCCGTACTATTTTAACCTATCCTGCCCAAATTCAGTGACATCCATGGGGTTGGATCTCAAAGTGCCGAAACTCCCGAAGATCGGGAGGATCCGGTTTCTTTCTCTCATCGTCTTTATCGGGCTCCTCAATGCGTCAATAGGCTTTGCATACGTCGGAGGTCAGAGCTCCGAGGTTACTGTCCTCACTATTGACGGAGCCCCGAATGATATCGTGTTCATCGCCGATCCCCATCTCAGGGAGGAGAATATCGATCATACCCGCCAGATCGTGGAAGAGGTTAACATGCTCGATCCCTCACTTGTTTTGATTCTCGGGGATTTTGTTTACGAGGACGGGGAAGACCTGTATCTCCAGGAAGTCTGGAGCGGGATCGATGCCCCGGTCTATGCAATCCTCGGCAACCATGACTACAAGTCAGGTATCGAAGCGGTGACCTGGATGCAGAAGAACAGCGCGGTATCATCAGCCTGTTACGATGTTGAGGGATACAATGTCAGCTGTCTCCGCGATGACACCACCGATCTCGCCTATGCGGACCGTGTTGCCGCTGCGCTGGAGGAAAACGGCGTCACGGTGCTCAGGAACGAGTATGTACCCCTCAGTATCAACGGGACCGATCTCCTGCTGGTGGGTGTGGATGACGGCTGGGCGGGAATGGCAGATCCACCCGAAATACCGGAAACAGATGCCTTCGTCCTCTATATGATCCATGAACCCGACTGCAGGGCTGACTGGGATGCAGATCTCACCATCGCCGGGCACACCCATGGCGGCCAGTTTCTCCCCCACGGCACCAGCCTTGCGGGCAAGGAGATATCAGGGCTCTTTGAGCGGAACGAACGATTCTGTTACGTCACCCGGGGAATAGGGACCTCCAACTTCGGGGTCGAGCTCCGCCTGTTTGCAACCCCTGAGATCGTGATCATCAATCCCAGCGTGCCTCCTGAAGAGCTCCTCCCGGGAAAGAAGGTCGTACATATCACGGTTGAATAACCGCCCGGACATTCCCGTTGGTGCAGCGTGATTCATTCCCCTCATCCCTGATTCCCAAATCTCGTTTTCGACGCGCCAGCCCGGGTTTCACTCCTGTTTCCCTGAGCACTGGGAAAAGAATAAGAACTTTGCTATGCCTTAGCATAGCAAGGCGCAGAGTATGAACACAAAAATTATCATTATCGGAATCATGCTTGCCGGGCTCCTTATCGCTGGGTGCACCCAGCCACAAGAGGCAAGTGATGAACTGAAGATTGGTGTCGTCGCTTCACTTACCGGCCCGGCCAGTACGACCGGAAAAGACATCTGGCAATCGGCTGTGATTGCCGCCGATGAAATCAATAGTGACGGCGGGATCTATATCGAAGACCTGGGGAAGAAGGTACCTGTCACGGTCATCGCCGGTGATGATGAATCAACAAGGGAAGGTGGGCAGAAAGCAGTCACCCGGCTTATCACTGAAGATAACGTGGATGCCCTGGTCGGGGGTTTCTCCAGTGCAGTGGTGTCTGCCCACGAATCTGTTGTCTCCGAACATGGCGTTCCCTATGTCGTAACCGGGGCATCCAGTCCGGTCATCACCCACAGGACGGACGTCGATACCAGCAGTATTTTCCATCACTGTCCTACAACAGATGACTATGGTAGACAGACTACCCTGTTTGCCAGCGAGGTCATCCGGCCGGCAATCAATGAGCTTTTCGGGTTTTCGGACGATCGACCGCTGAGGCTGGCGCTGCTTGTCCAGGACAGCCCCTATGGAAAGGGAGTGGAGAGCGCGGTTCTTGCCACCGTACAAAATGAGAATCTCCCGGTTGTTATCGTAGCCAACGAGACCTTCAAGATGGGTGAGACCGATTATCACACCGTTCTCACATCGATAAAGGCAGCAGGACCCGATGTGGTATATGCTGCAGCATTTCTGAACGAGCAGATCCCCATGGTAATCCAGGCCCGGCGCGATGTGGGATTAAATGCCATCTTCCTTGCCGTAGAATGCAACGACGACCCCGACTATTACAGTGGTGTCGGGCAATATGGCGAGTACTCCATCATGGAATCCCGCTTTAGTCCCTATGTCATTCCGCCTGGAACTCTTACCGATGACATCATGGCATTCAAGGAGAGTTACCAGCAGCGATGGGGAGGGTTCCCCGGAATGATGGGGGCTTCGACCTACGAGGGTGTCTATATCATAACCCAGGCTGTTGAGAACGCGGGGACCAGGGACAATAAGGCAGTCATTGAAGCTCTCGGAACTCTGAACATGCCCCAGATTATCGAATATATGCAGGGCGGAGCGATAACCTTCACCCCTGATTTCCGCGAGTCTAAATTTGACCTGTATATGGAACAGCTCATTTGGAACCAGACCGAGCAGGTGGTTCGCCCGGTTATTGTGTGGCCGGAGAACATTCAGCAGCAGCCGTTTGTTCTCCCCGACTGGTTTGAACCCGGGACTCCCTGATAAAATCCTTTTTTCACTCGCTAAATCTTCGGAGGGAATGACTGGTGAGCGCCTGTTTTTCCCGTATATGCGGCGTCCGTTCTTACCCCGATCCCCTGTGTATCCTGCATCAGTCCTTTTATCTCATGGGAGAGCGATATTCCTGAAGGAGAATCGCCCATGTGCATCGCAGTGCCTGCAGAAGTGATCGAGAAGAGAGAAGGAAATATCGCAGTTGTCGATTATGGCGAACTGCAGCAGGAAGTGCGGGTTGACCTCGTCGATGTCAATGTCGGAGAATTTGTCCTCGTCCATGTCGGATTCGCCATCCAGAAGCTCTCACGCGAGGAAGGCCTTGAGACCAGGGAGATCTTCAGGCAGGTCTATGCGGCAATGGAGGAGTAGAGCGCCTTCTCCCCCGGCAGAAGTCCTGCCCCACGCTCTTTTCTGGTCTGAGCGCGATATCCGTTTTTCCTCCGAGCAATATCCTTATTTAACCCAAAGAAGGATATGTTGAGATAACGGAGGAAACGGAATGGATAAAACGGGTCTTGCAAGTCTCGTGGTGGGGATTCTTCTCCTGTGTCTTGGTGGATATGGGATATGGGTCTTTCTTCCCGACGTCATATCTGTAGTGAAGGGGTCAATTGGTATCATTGCCGTCATCATCGGCATCTTTCTCGTCATCTTCGGAGCTATTCTGATCAAAGATTAATACCCATTTTACCCGGCCATGGGGGGGCATACGATCAGGTGCCGGGAAGGTCAAATTTTAAACGTTAGAAAGGCCTAAATACGTGTATACAAAACCCTTTTCCCTTTTTGGAGGGTGCTTATGAACAGGGAACACGTGCTTACAGTCATCCTGGTATTATCGCTCTGTGCCAATGTATATCTCGCATTCACCGATCACTCGTCCCTGAACCCTGATGTTCAGGAATTCGTATCAATCGTTGTTCCTGGTGCTTACAACCCCAATATCTCCCCCGGTTCGTCAGGTATCAATAATTCCAATCCGGATAATCCTGATCAGGAGCCTGACAACGAGACAGATCATGGAAGCAGAGCAGATGGTGAAGAAATTCCGAATATCGAGGATCCGGACGAACAACTCACTATACCTGTTCCTTCTCCCACTCCGGAGACGGTGGAGCCAACCCCGACCCCCGATGGATGGACCACCTATACCAGTAAAAAATATGCCTTTTCGGTCAGGTATCCGATAACCTGGGATTTGAACGACGGGTCCACCGGCTCCCCCGGCAGGATGCTGGTCCTGACCGCACCTACCGAATCGGACTGTGACCAGATAAACGCCCAGTGCTTCAAATATATCGCAAGCATGACCTTCGAGATTGACCAGCATCCTGACACTCTCGTCCTTGAGGATTACTTCAATAGTGCGGTGGCGGCCCTCCAGGAAGATTATGGCATAACCGCAACGAGTAAGAGCGCATCCTGCATGCTCTCCGGGAACCGGGCCTACCAGATCGAGTTCTATACCCGGGATGAACGGGGGAACCCTGACCGGAGCTATATGCAGTACTATGTCCTCATCGACAAAAAGGGATACATCATCAGTTATACCGGACCGTTCTCCAACGTGGAACATGTATTTGCCATCAACAAGGGCGATGCACAGCGGATCATCGATTCATTTTGGGTTGAACGGACCTTCGAAGTCGTCTGAAGAACATCTCTTTTTACCAGGTTCACTTTAAAAA
>JAAEES010000067.1 GCA_013415575.1 Methanomicrobiales archaeon
TACTGACTAATCACCATCGCAAGGCAGGAGAATCCCAGGTCGAGGGAAGATCGAGTTTCATTCGGAGAAACGTCTCGTCATCTTCGTCAGGGTTTTGTGACCATGGTATTTCCTCTACGATGGAAAAAGCAGGAGGAGTGAACAGGTGCAGGGTGGGACCGGTGAAGGATGAGGCCTCTCCTTCGCTCTCTTTTCCAGAACCAGCAGGATATTGACGCCCTGGAACGGAACGGCGATATTGACCGGCTTATCCGGCTCCTGACCGATCCTGATCCCACCATCCAGTGGAAAGCTGCCGAAGCCCTCGGGCGGATGGGGGAGCCTGCCGCCCGGAAGCTCATCGAGCGAACCCATCATACGAATAGAGGATTTCGCATCGGTGCCGTCGAGGCACTCGCTGATATCCGCGAGACCGGGGCGGTAGGCAAACTGACCGACCTGCTCCTGACCGACGAGAGTGCCGAAGTCCGCTGGGCATCCGCCATTGCACTGGGGGAGATCGGGAATGCGGAAGCAATCCCCGTGCTGGTCGGATCACTCCGCGACCCCGACAAGTACGTCCGGTACGGGGCGACCCTGGCCCTCGACCAGCTGGGCTGGATCCCTGCCACCCCTGATGACCGGGGATATTACCTGGCAGCGGCACAGCGGTGGGACGAGATCCCCGCTGCCCCCGGTATCCCGGCCGCCCCGTTCATCCACCATCTCAGGGATGCTGATCCGGCCGTCAGGGCTCATGCTGTCGAGGTTCTCGGGGCGCTCAAAACACCCGATGCAGCGGCAGCCTGTGATGCAGTCCTGAAAGATCCCAGCGGGGAGGTCCGCTGGCAGGGAATCCTCGCATTCCCGGACTGTGGGATTCCCCTCATGCATCTTCCCCGTGGGCTCTCAAGGAGGAAGCGGATACGGAAGAGCCCGTACATCGCCTCGTTCCTGAACTTCTTCTTCCTCGGCCTCGGCTACAACTACCTCGGGTTCTGGTGGGGGCTGCTGCTCTTCCAGGTCAACGTCACCGCCATCGTCACCCTCACCCTTTTCATCGGGCGGGTCACTCCCTACCTGTTCTCCTATATCATCTCGGCCGTTGCCGTTGTACATACCTGGTACTACGTGAGGGGGTTGCCGGACCTGTGACGCCTGAGCATGCCGGCCAGGCCGGCCGGAAAGGAACTGGAGGGCCGGGAAGATGGTGATCCCCTGGAACCTCTCCACCAGTGCTGCGGACATCAGGGAGATGAAAGACCGCAGGGACTACCGCGGGCTTATCAGAGCGCTCCGGAACCGTGATCTTGACATCCAGTGGCGGGCATCCACAGCACTCGCGGAGCTCGGCACGGAGGGAATGGACCACCTTCTCTCGGGCCTCCGCACCCGGAACAAGGATATCCGGCTGGGAATCATCGAAGCCCTGGGGGAGATCCGTGACCCGCGGGCGGTCGATCCCCTCATTTCCCTGCTCTCCGACCGGAACAACGAGATCCGGTGGGAGGCGGCCCTGGCACTGGGAGAGATCGGGGATCGCCGGGCCATTGAACCGCTCCGGGCGGCCCTCCATGACGCGGACAGGTATGTCCGGTACGGTGCGGCAGTCGCACTCGAGCAGCTAGGATGGTCGGCGGGAAACCCTGAAGAGCAGGCCCTCCTCCTCACCGGAAAACAGGACTGGAAATCCCTCTCGGCGCTGGGGGTGCCCGCTGTCAGGGCGCTTTCCCTCGCGGCAAAGGATCTCGAGAAGAGTGTCAGGGTCAGTGCAATCAGGACCCTGGGCCAGATCGGTGACGAGAAGGCCATCCCCGCCATCTACGGGGCCCTTCGCGACCCCGAAGACCAGGTGCGCTGGGAAGCGGTCATGGCTGCACAGAAGTGCGGTATCTCGGCAAAATTCTTACCCCGGGGGCTCTCACTGCGGCCGCGGACCCGGAAGAGCCCGCTCATCGCCGGGTTCCTGAACTTTATCCTCCCAGGGATCGGGTACTTCTGGCTCGGAAAATGGTGGGGGGTTCTCATATTCCAGATCGATATCTACATGACGGTCTGGATCTACCAGATGCAGGGAGAGATAGGTGCCCTCGACGTTCTCCTCCCCCTCTACCTTGTCCTCGCCATCCATGCATGGTATATCGCACGCCGGATGCCCGAATTCTGAAGAAAAAGAAAGGCAAGGTACCCTGCCGGCACCGGACGGCGGTTACTCTTCAATGTATTTTTTCAGTTCGGCGAACAGGTACTCCTGCACTTCTTCCACGACCTCCTGCTTCCCGCGGAATGCCAGGAGCTCGCGCTCGTCCCCTTCCATGTTGGCAAAATAGAGCCGTTCTTTCCGGGTAACCACTTCGACATCGAATTTCTGGGTAATATCCATGATCAGTTTCCGGGGCACACCGGGAGGGATCAACAGGTCAAACAGCTGTTCTTCCGTCTCGCCGGTTTCCGGTCCGGGAGGATTCGTGATCTGGTCCTTCTGCATATTCTCGGCCATAGTGTCTTTGCACCTTCCTTATTTTCCTATCTTGATTCTCCGGGCCATGATGCATGGCCCTCCCCGGACCCCCCCGATGGGATTCTTGGGTTTGCCGAGGGAATTCATGCACCGGCCCATCAGGGCCGCCCCCCGGGCAAGCCCGTCGTCCACGAACACGATCCGGTCATTGGGATTGTCAAAGATCCCCCGTTCCGCAACCCCCTCGACGATATACTCCGGTTTCCTCCCCGATATCGCCGCCCGGCCGGTGAACCCGATGGTGCTGTTCGGAAAGATCAGACCCTCTTCCCGTGAAACATCGATCAGCCGGAGGGCCATGCCGGCGCACACCCGGTCGATCACATCGTTGAGGAGACTCAGGCTGTGAGTTTTGTAGATCTCCGTCCCGATCTCCATCAGCCCGGAAAGGTTGCTGCCGTTCTCCCCTGCATCACAACCAACGAGCGCCACCCCCGACTCCTTGGCAACATCGGCATAGACCGGTACCCGGCCGAACCGCCGTCGCTCGGGGGGAACGATCCGGATATCGATCAGCTCGTGACACCTTCTGACGTACTCCCTCACTGTATCGCTCTGCCCTTTCAGGGAGAACTCGGCCACCACGCTCCGGTCGCCAAAAACATCCAGGGCGGTCCCGGTCTTGGAATCGACGAGTCCCGTGCCTTTGATGATAGCGTCAGGGATCGCCCCTGCCAGCCCGCAGAAGTTCCCGATGGTCTTGGCAAACGGGTTCAGGTCGCCGGGGGCAACATCGCTGGTGATCCGGCCGTCAAGCGTGGTGCCGAAATCGATGGAGACACAGGGATTCCGGAAGTCGACCGGGGTCCACTTGGACCCCTCTTTGATGCCTGCCATGGCAAGTTCCCCCTCCATCTCGTTTGCCACCATCTCCACCCCCGTACTCCCAACCGGAGGGATAACGCCTGCCACTGCACCAACGAAGACGACCTTATCGGCGTAGCTGAATGGCTGGAGCTTCTGCGCCTGGTTGGCCTTCGACATGGGGGGTGTCATCTTTTTTGGCGGAACACCGGCATTCAGGCACCCGTTGGCCAGGGCCAGGACAAAGATTCCCACCTGGTCCGGAGAGTCCATGGCTGCAACGACACCGGTACTCCGTACCACGAAATCGAGATCCTTCTTGATATCGAGATGCGCCTCCTCGTGGCACTGGATAAGGGTATCGCGCACGAGATCAGTCACCGATTCCTTGGTGAGCTGGGTCCCGTCCAGGGTCTCTCCGAAGATTTCCTCGCCTGGTTTCGGTTTCCGGACATCCCTGCTCATTTTCACCGTTTTATTGATGACATAGGACATTCCGGTCTCGAGGCTCACGCCGGTCAGGATGCATTTCGTGGTGGTATTGCCCATCTCCACCGATGCCACGATAAAATAGGGCTTCACCTTGTATTCGGGAATGTACACCCCGGCTCCGTGCGCCATGGAGGGAGGAGGAGGGCTTTCCACGATATGAGGGCGTGGTTTGAAAAAGCGATCAAAAAAGCGTGCGCACATATAATCGAATGTCAGGCGAGAGGTCCCTTATATCTTTCGATTTTCCCCCCTGTTCTCCCCGCATTTCGGTCTTTTTCCATCCATGAGCCGGGAAAGCGGGACAAATTCTCCCGGGACAGGAATTATTATTATCGGGCCTGCATCATAGGGAAGTGAGCTGTGCATGAAGTCGGTTTCCTGGAGAATGCTCATCGGGATTGTAATCGTAATCATTCTCCTCCTTGTCGTCATTGTGCTGGTTGCTGCAGCCCTTCTGCTCTCGACCGGTAATCCTCCTGAAGGGGAAATCTCAGGGGTGTACGGGCTGGTGTATGCCATCGAGTCCGCGCTGATCGGGGTCCTCACCGGAGTTGCCGAGTGGATTGACTACATCGCAGGACAGATCCAACGGTTGTCGGGAGTCATCTAGATATCAGGACCGGTGCCGGCGCTCTTTTTCTTCTGCCATCCTGATGATAATCCCGGCCAGCCGCTCCACCGCAAGCCGGGCCGGTGAGTCAGGTGGGAGGGAACCGACCGGATCCCCCCGGATATCAGCTTCCTCGATCGCAGGATCTTCGGGAATAACCACCGAGGTCTCGAACGCCGCGGGGAGCTCGTTGCTCGTTGTCCCCTTCCAGCGGTTCAGCACGAGCAGGACAGGGGTGGCTTCGAGTCCGAGTGACCGGGCAAGGTTCCGGATTCGTATGGCGGTCCGGACACCGCGGGCACCGGGGTCGCTCACGATCAGCAGGAGGTCGGGAATTCCGATGGTCCCCCTGGCGACATGCTCCATGCCGGCCTCGTTGTCGATGACCATGAACCGGTAGTCCCGTTCAAGGAGCTGCATGCTGGTGGTAAGCAGATCGTTTGCAAAGCAGTAACACCCGGTCCCCTCCGGCCTCCCCATGGCGATAAGGTCAAAACCTCCCGATTCGACCAGGGATTTCCTGAAGCGAAATCTGATGTAGTCGGTACGGTTCATTCCCGGGGGTATCTGCTCGGTGAAAGCCTCTTCCCGCAGGGATCCGAGGGTTTCCCTGATCTCAACCCCGAGTGCTTCGTGGAGGTTGGCATTGGGGTCTGCATCGACTGCAAGCACGGGCACCTGGCCGGCGGCTATCAGGGATCGTACCAGCAGTGCGGCCACTGTTGTCTTTCCGGTCCCCCCCTTGCCGGAGATGGCGACAGAGAACGGTTTCATCCGGGATACTCCTCCCTGATCCGCAGGGAGAGTGCCCGTGCGGCATCCATGATCCGGAAGGCAGTCTCCGCATCTCCTGACTGGATGCCGCAGGTGGGGGTGATGATGGACTGGCGGTAGAAGAGTTCCGGGGAACAGAAGCCGGTTACCTGGTCCCGGATGCCGCAAAAGACCCTGTAGAGCTGCTCATCCGTGCACTCCCTGAACAGATCCGGTTGCGATGGGACGATTCCCCAGGCAACGATCCCGCCCCCCTCAAGATAATCCGCCAGGTCATCAGGGTAGAGGAGGAACTCCCGGGCGACGGTGGAGGCATCAAAGGAGATGAGGGAGGGGGAGAGGCCCATCACGAACTCCCAGTCGGTGTTGGAACAGCAGTGGATCCCGAGCCCTCCCCCAACCATGCCGGCGATATCATGCCAGCCTGCTGCTACCGAATCGCGGCTGACCGGGACCACTGACGATCCGAGCGATGCGAAGTAGGGTTCGTTCAGGACCACCAGGGTCCCGGTGACCCCTGTGAACCGGTGCATCGCCTGTTCGCACCACCGTGCCCGCAGTGCGATCATCTTTCCCAGCACATCGGCGAACTGATCATCATAGTAAATCGGGCGCCGGCTCTCATCGACTACCTGCATGCCGAAGGTCACCGGCCCGGTCACCTGCGCTTTCAGGAAGAGCGATCCGGAGAAATCCCGCCCGGCCATCTCGGAGAACCCCGAGTAGTACTCGGTGGAAAAAGCATAGGGGGCGGTATTCTGCTCCATGAAATCGAGGTAGATCTGCTCCATCTCCGCGGCCAGGTCCCGGGAAGAATCGACCCGGAGTTTTCCGTCACGCACCTCGCCGCCCGGCAGACGGGAGGAGTCATTGAATACGATGGTCTCCAAGAGGCTGCGGTTGGGCAGGGTGGGGATGTACGGGATCTCCGGGAAGAGAGAGATGACTTCATCGCAGGCCTGCCGGGGATCCGTATGGGGCAGGGCCCCGATACCGGTTGCACG
>JAAEES010000068.1 GCA_013415575.1 Methanomicrobiales archaeon
TGGCGGCCTTCGGGCAGAATTTTTCCGGAACGGGACGAAAATTTCAGCAGTAATTGAAACAATGAACGGCAATGAATTCATATCCACCCATCACTACGGAGTCCAGACCATGGGCGGACTCGGTTGTTCCGGGCTTTACTGGGACCCGAAAGAAAAGATTGTCATCGATTTTTCCGACAACACATTTCATTATGGAGACACCATCCGGGTTGATATCCTGAACAAAGATTCAGGTGTACTTATCTCACGCCACAACAGACGTGCATGAACAGCCCTGAACTTATAGGTTCCGTAATATGGACAGTGTGATTGCCTGATCTCATGCCCGGTTTAATCGGTATCGGCTCTTCCACTTTTATGATACAGATGGTATAATCTTCCGGTATACAAGCCTGCTAAGGACAATAACACCTCCGCCAACAAAACCCGTTATAAGCAGGGCGAAAAACTTGCAGACGATATGTTCCGTATCCCAAAGCAGGAAGAATGCCCAAATCCATCCTACGATGATAAAGGCCATTATTCCTGCCCATGCAAAACCCATATTGAGGTCCGCCCCTCCCCAGAAGTACAGCCGGTAGCCGAGCAGAATACCCCATACCGTAGCTAAAAAGACAAAGAACAACAGGATATCAGAAGTGAAGACAGAGGCCTCGGAAGCTTTCAGTTCACGTTTCTGTTTCAGTTGAAGTTCCTCAAGGGTATTCTTCACCCTGTACGCATCTTCTTTCCTTCCTGCCTTATAGAGAGAACAGCCCAGGTTGTTCCATGCTGCGAAATTATCCCGGTCAAGATGAACTGCATATTCGTAGCTACTGATGGCGTGATCATACTGCTCCTTTATGACGTACGCATCGCCACGTTCCTTCCAGAAAAGCGATTCATCCGTAGCGGTCATCTTTCAACAAACAGTGATAGCATATTAATTTACTAATTTATTTTTAAAGAAAAAACTCAGTTTCTGGCTTAATTATCATCGGTCCCATGAATCTTCATATCTAAAATAATTCCCGGAACCGACATACCTGATCGTCTCCTGTCCGGAACCCGGAGGAAGAGGCTTTTCCGTCAAATCTGTTTATTTATTATCAGTCTGCCTGTCCCAGGTACTGCATAACTGCCCGGGCACAGAGTCGGGCTACCCGGAGTGGCTCCGGGATCTTACCGTCCATGGTGAGTGCTGAACAGAGTGTTGCTGCATCATCTTCAGATATCCCGTATGGACGGATGAAAATGGTATGACCTGTAGGCAGGGTAACGGGAATACGTTCTCCCAGTGCCTTATACCGGGAGAGCCGCTCATCGTCACCAGGAAAATGCCGTGCGATATCCATTTCAATCCCTTCCGAATCTTCATAGGTGACAATAATGACCGGCCTTTCCGTCGCTTTCTTTACCCGGACGGGGTCGATGATATTGAACCAGGATATGACGCATCCACTGATCATGATGACATTGATATCCTGTCTCCTGAGGCTCAAGTACAGGGAGATAACGGCCCCGGTTGCATCCATTCCCCCGATTGTCGTGTTCTCAAAGGAGAACCCATCAATGCGCAGATCTTTTCTCATCACCAGACCCGCTAGTACGGATTGGTCACCCGAAGAGAAGCTTTCCGCGATTCCAAGGACACGGAGCCCTTTTTTCGCGATATGCATGCAAGCACTTATGACAGGGTATATAAAAATTATATTCCAATGAGCATCGAGAAGGATCAGGTCTGTGTCCTCATTCCGACCCTGAATGAAGCCCCGACAATCGGAGGCCTGATCATGGAGTTTACGTCTCTCGGCTTCAGGAATGTCCTGGTAATTGACGGCCACAGCTCTGATGGAACACGGAAGATTGCATCGCAGGCCGGTGCACGTGTCATCGAGCAGAAGGCCCGCGGAAAGGGAACCGCTATCATCGAGGCTTTCGAATTGATTGAAGAGCCCTACATTCTTATGATAGATGGTGACGGGACCTACTCCCCCTGTGATGCCGAACGAATGCTCGAACCCCTGTTGACCGGATCAGCCCACGTTATCGGAGATCGCCTGACCAATGAGAACCGGTCTGCATTCTCCCGTCTCAATTATACCGGAAATCAGATCCTGAACCGCCTGTTCAAGCTCGCCCATGGCCGCTTCCTCAACGATATCCTTTCCGGATATCGCGCGTTCACGCGTGAATCGGTCAGGCAAATGAGGCTGAAGGAATCAGGATTCGGCATAGAAACGGAGATATCCGCTGAAGCTGTACGAAATGACCTGGACATCGCCATTGTTCCGATACAGTACCGGAGGAGATCCGGCACCCCCACAAAGCTCAACCCGTTCCACGACGGGTTCAAGATTTGCACAACGATCTATAAACTGGCAAAAATGAGCAACCCGCTCTTCTATTTCGGCCTCATCGGGGTGATCATCATGATCGCCGGATTTATTTCCGGCTTCTATGTCCTGCTGGAATGGCTGAGAAGTATCGAGCATATCCCGCTCACCATTCTTACGGTCCTGCTCATCGTCATCGGTTTCCAGGTCTTCATGTTCGGTGTAATCAGTGACATGTTGCTCGCATTTCACAGGGAGCTGATCAACGAAATTCATGAAGTCCGCAGAAGAGAAAGATAATGCTATCAAATACGGTTTTCCGGCCACTCACTCTCCGTTCTGGCAGAGAAATTTTATCTTGAAAGGGTGCCAATGTAGTATGCACCGTATAGGGCGATAGTAGTCTAGCGGCAGGACAGAGGCTTCCCAAGCCTTTAGCCCGGGTTCGATTCCCGGCTATCGCACTCCCAGGCATGACGGAAACAGCCCCAGAACTTTTCGCAGTCCGGATTATTGTTGAGAACAGGAAAGGCGTTCTCCGGGATATCTCAACCGTTGTAGCCCAGCACGATGCCAATGTTCTGATGATTCACCAGGAATGCTTTGATACAGGACCGTTCCAGGGAATGGCTGAGCTGTACCTTGAATTTGAAGACGGAAAGGATCGTGAAGGTATGTTTTACGAGCTGCAAAACCTTCCTGCAGTTCATGATGTCAAACCCTATGATCCCTTCAGCCATATCTATGGAACACGGGTCATCATCATTGGTGGCGGGGCCCAGGTCGCGCAGGTAGCACTTGGTGCCGTGAATGAAGCCGACCGCCATAATATCAGGGGGGAACGGATATCTGTTGACACCATTCCACTTGTCGGAGAAAAGAGCGTAGCCAAAGCCGTCGATGCTGTTGCGCGCCTCCCGAGGGCAGCCATTCTTGTCCTGGCCGGCTCACTGATGGGCGGAGAGATCTCAAATGCCGTCGATCGTGTCCGTGATGCCGGGATTCCGGTTATTGCATTGAAGATGGCGGGAAGCGTCCCGGAACATGCCGATCTTGTCGTTACCGATCCGATCCAGGCAGGGGTTTTTGCTGTTATGCATGTCAGTAAGGCTGCCGTTTTCGATATCAGGCGGGTAAAGGGACGTGAATTTTGAGAGGACCGTGATCGGGCAGGCTGTCTCGATCCTCCACCATGACGGGATCGTTATCTATCCCACTGATACCATCTACGGCCTCGGAGGCGACGCATTCTCAGAAGAGGCAATTCTTAAAGTATATGAATACAAGAAGCGCCCGCTCTCCAACCCAATATCTATCGCTGTCTGTGACATCGATATGATCCATGGGGTCGCACGCGTCGACGAGTATGCATCCCACTTCATTGATCAATTCCTCCCTGGTCCGGTAACGGTAGTTCTCCCCGCCAAAACATGCGTGCCGGAAATGATCACCGGTGGAACAGGAATGATCGGTATCCGGTTCCCAGACCATCCTCTGGCCCTTGAACTCATCTCGCGGTTTGATTCACCAATCACAGCAACCAGTGCGAATATCACCGGGGGAAAAGATCCGGTCACCCCAAAGGAGTGCCATGTGCCACATGATTTCCTGATCGATGCCGGAAGACTGCCCGGGACACCAAGCACTGTTGTTGATCTCATCTCCCGGAAGATTATCCGGAAGGGAGCCCTGGTTGACAGGGTCGCTGCCTTCTTCGCTTCAGACGTATGAGAAATCTGATGAGTAAACCACTCAGGCTCAGGGATTTTATCGAGGATACCGAAGGCCGGCTCTATGCCGTCTCCACCTACGATAACCGCGAGCGTGTGGGATGTATCCTCCGGTATGTACCTGACCCTGCCGGAACGCGGCAGAACCCGGAAGGGATCCGTTTTCGGAAACTCGAATTTGAGGAAGCATTCGATTACATCAACCAGAACAAACCGGAATATGCCGATATTGTCCAGCGGGTCCCGTATCCGGACATCCGGAGAATATTGAAGCCGGAGGACGAGATCGGCACCATCATCAAACGGAATCCCCTGGTACAGCGTCTGGCAGGAATCTTTAACCTGCCGGTCCGGACATATGGGTGCACCGGGTCACTGCTCTGCGGGTTGGAAAACGAACAGTCAGACATCGACTTCGTGGTCTACGGGACAACCTTCTTTCACGCAAGAGACCTGCTCCGACATGCGATTAACCGCGGATTGCTCCAGCCGATCAGTGACGCGATGTGGGATTACATATACCGGAAAAGGAACCCGGAGCTATCATACGACGAGTTCGTTCTCCATGAAAAGAGAAAATGGAATCGGGGACAGATCGATTCCGTGTACTTCGATATTCTCTACACGCGTTCATACACGGCACTCAATCCCTTTCCCTGCATGAAAGGGAGAACCTGCGGAAAGAAGACCATTGAGGCAACGGTCACCGATGCCTCCCTCTCATTTGACAATCCTGCGCTCTATCATGTCGACCATGAAGAGATCTCAAGGGTCCTTTCGTTCTCACATACCTATAGCGGACAGGCACTCGCCGGAGAGCGTATCGAGGCCAGGGGGGTCTGCGAGGAGCATGAAGGCGAGCACTGGCTCATCATCGGCACGACACGGGACGCCAGGGGGGAGTACATCCGTTCCCTGAGCCTGCTTGAAGGATCAGCCACCTGAACTCAATCCTTTGTTCCTCGTGGCCTGATGGCAGGGAAATTACAATTATTCCAGCATAGGCGCAGCCGCCCTGCATCTATAAAAGATCAGAGAGCCGCTTTCCCCCAGCCGGATCGCACCGGTCACTATGGGGGCAGGAGGTACAGGGAGGCCGCAGCGGTTTTCGCGGCAGTTCTCCGTTTGTAATCCGGCGGGCTTCGTAGAGGGCCCGGAGGAACTTCCGCTTATCTATTGGCTCAATAGTGCAGACCCGCTCGATTCCGGAATGGATATACTCGACAGTCCCTCGCGAGACGCCACGGGAGGGGGCAGGGGTAGGGCGTGTGACGGCAAAAAAGGGTTCATCATCGAATACTTTGTCCACTATACCATGAATCCTGTGAGACCCTGACCTGACAGCGACATCAGCCTCACGGTATATCCTCCATCCCGGGTTGTTGTTGCAGAGCCGCACCGATTCGGTGAGGACTGGGAATACTGAGCCATCGATATCCTTCTGCAGGAGGCGGATGTCTTCCCATATCTCATCTGTATCGAGAAGGTCGCCGAGACGGTATGAGATTTGCTTGGCAACAGAATACCGCCAGGACTCGGTTCGCGCCTGACCTTTATCGAGGAAGAACCGTAACGGGCACATCGATGCCGTCACCACCGAAGAGATTCTGATGTCGGGAGGAGTGCGACTCACATCAAGGGATAATCCATGAACCTATGTATAGCTGTCTTTTTCGGTCTGAAATTAACACTGTTCGCCGGACCAGGCTGAACCCTGTTCAGAATCTCTGTTCGCAACCCGCATTCCGAATAATGACGGATGGTCACTTACATCCCATAGACCGCGTCACGGTGTATTCTGTCTAAACCTGAAATTCAAAAAAACCTTATTCAGGCAGTTATAATGTATCTCTGCGTATGTCACACGAAATCTCAGTCAATATACCGCAGTCACTCGACCCGGTCTATAGCAACATGATTCAGATCGCCTACAAAAACGACGAGTTTACCTTTGTCTTCCTCCACCAGATTCCCGGTGTCAGTCAGGCTCGTGCGAAAGCTATCGTGAGCATCACTCCGCAGCATGCGAAGAACCTCCTTGCTGTCTTCACCAAGACTTTTGCTGATTATGAAGCAAAATTCGGGCAGATCGAGACACCCTCTGGTAAACAGCAGGACAATGTCACCACTATCCGGGGATACTCCTGAATGGGTTCCCGGCATCAGCTGGTGAATATTCATATTCTTTCATGCCGATAGTATAGGATATTGTGCCGCTGTGGCTTAGTGGTAGAGCGGCTGATTCGTAATCAGCAGGCCGGGGGTTCGAATCCCTCCAGCGGCTTTCCATACCCTCTTGTTCTTGTAGAATTATCCACCTTGTAGCCCCGCTACGCATACTTAACAAGGAAGTCGGTCACGGAGTCGAAATATTATTGTTTCAGCAGGAAAAATACGCGGGTGAACGGAGATCTGTTCATGTCAGCCGATCCCCTCTCCAGGCTCAGGGCCCTCATTAAACGGTACACCGTGATCTCATTCATCCCCGATATCGACAACTACCGCCGGCTGACAGGGCAGAGAAATGGTTCCTGCATCTTCAGGGGCTGCACCGAACCGGTCGTATGGGAAGATGCACGGGGGAGCAATCTTCTCTGTGAAGGTCACTACCAGACAATGAAATGGTGGATCGAGGAGGCACGGATTGGTCTTGTTGCCGGCGATCAGTCAGCGCTCTTCCGGTTTGAACAGGAGAGTTCTCACGAGCAGTAATGATCGCCGGAGTCCTTACCGCAGCTTCAGATCACCCCCAACCCATACTTTCATCGTCCGCCGCGAGAACCCTAGGCATATGGATGACCCAGAACGCTTTTTCACCGATGATGCCTATGCCCGGCAAGCAGGGATCGTCCTTCTGGAGAGCTTCCCGGGAAGGGCCCGGGTGAAGATGGAGATTCGGGACACGCACCTGAACAGCCACGGGACGGTGCATGGTGGAGCCGTCTTCACGCTTGCCGATACCGCTTTCGCGGTCGCTTCAAATTCGCACGGGATACCGGCAGCGGCGATCAATGCCCATATCTCCTACATGAAATCTGCATCCGCCGGGACACTCTATGCTGATGCGGAAGAGTTTGCTCTCAACCCGAAACTTGCCACCTATACGGTCAGGGTGACCGATGAACAGGGAGCACCCATCGCCATCTTCCAGGGGATGGTCTATCGGAAAACTCCCAGAAACTGAAACCAAGAAAAAGTGATCAGAGCCGGGTCTGCGCCTGTTCATGCACGTAGGATAGGAGGTAGTAGGGTCCTCCGACCCCCCTCCCGGTAGAACCACTGGCTTTCCAGCCACCGAACGACTGCGATCCCGGCCATGCACCGGTAGTCGCACCCCCCTCCCGGTTCGCATAGCAGACGCCAAACCGGATCTTCCGGAAAAATTCCTCGATTTCTTCAGGGGCCTCAGAGAAAATTCCGGCTGTCAGTCCATACTCTGTCGCATTTGCCTTATCCAGCGCCTCATCGAGCGTGGTGAACGTGTCCAGGATAAGGAAAGGAACGAAGAGTTCAGCGGTCACCAGGGGATGATCATGAGGAAGCCCGGTAACCACCGTCGGCGTGACATAGGCTCCGCGGGAGAATATTCCTCCCTCGAGCACCGATCCCCCGCTGAGTATGGTTCCGCCGTCTTTCCTGCACTGCGCCACGGCATCCTTGAAAGTGGCAAGCGCGTTGCTGGTAATGATCGGGCTGATAAAGGTCTCCTTTTTCCGGGGATCATCGATAACCAGTTTTCCAACAGCTGAAACAAGAGCCTTCGTAAACTCCGCAGCGATACTCAGGTGAATATACACCCGGGATGTTGCACTGCACTTCTGGCCGCTGTATCCAAATGCCCCCTTGACGATTCCCTCCACCGCCTTGCTTATTTCAGCGGTCTCTGTCACGATCGCGGGATTCTTGCTACCCATTTCGGAGACCAGCGGTTTCGGCCAGGGCTGACTGGCAATGAAGTTCCGCTGCAACCACATTCCTGCATCGCGTGAACCGGTGAAGGCGATTCCGTCAATATCCCGATTACCGACAAGTGCCGATCCAAAAATTTTTCCCGGGCCGGTGAAGAGCTGCAGTGAACCGGGCGGTACTCCGGCTGATAGAAATGCCCGGTAGAGCTTCAGTCCCGAAAGGGGTGCTTGACTGGTCGGTTTCAGGACTACGGTATTTCCGGTCAGGAGTGCTGCACCGGCCATACCGGCTGCCAAGGCAAGGGGAAAGTTGAAGGGAGAGATAACGGCCCAGACACCATACGGCCGCATGACGCTCGCGCAGACTGCCCCGGGCTGTTCCGGCACCATGGGTGTCCGGTATCCCTGGTGGTTCCGGTAGGTTTCCGTGTAGTAACGGAGCATATCGATGGCTTCGCCCACTTCGGCAATCGCTTCGAACCGGTTTTTCCCGGACTCGCAGGTGATGAGCGCTGCGAGCAGGAACCTGTCCCTTTCAAAAGTATCCGCGACGCTATCGATGATATCAGCCCGCTTCCCCCAGTCAGTCTCACTCCATGATGCAAATCCTGAACGGGCGGCAGCGACAGCGGCCTTTGCATCCTGCTCTGTTCCCTGCTGGAACCTCCCGATATGGATCGACCGGTCAATTGGTGAGAAGACATCAAATTGTTGTTCTGCGGTAATCTCCCTTCCATTGATCATCATCGGGTGACTGCGACCGAACTCGCTGCCAATGTGATCGAGTGCCCTATCATACTCGCCATGAATGCTCTCATCCGAGAGGAGCGAGACATATGTAATCTTCTTTTTCCCTGTCATGGTATCACCCCGGTTCATGATGTCAGAATGACAATCCCTCTATGGCATGATCGAGAATTCCGATTCCGGTATCGATATCTTCTTTTTGAATGACGAGCGGTGGGCAGAACCTGATGACAGATTCACCTGCAGGGAGCAGTGTCAGCCCCCGTTCAAAGGCAGCCTTCAGGACGGCTTTTCGCTCCTGCATTGCCGGCTCCCTGCTCTGCCGGTCCCTGACCAGCTCGATGGCATCCATCAGTCCGATTCCCCTGACATCCCCGATGATTTCATGCCGTTCCTGGAGCCACCGGAGTTTTGTCAGGAGATACTCCCCCATTACGGCCACATGATCCCCAAACCCCGCTTGCCCCATCAGTTCAAGGACGGCAAGGCCTGCTGCACAGGAAGCGTTGTTCCCCCCAAATGTACTGGCGTGGGATCCGGGAGGCCACTGCATGATATCTTGGGAAGAAACAGTGATCCCCATGGGGAGACCCCCGCCAATAGCCTTGGCAAGGCAGATTATGTCAGGGACAACCCCCGAATGGGTGGATGCAAGGAAGGTTCCGGTCCGGAAGCAACCTGACTGAACCTCGTCGACAATGAGAAGGATGCCATGATCATCGCAGAGCTCCCGTAAAAGTCTAAGGAACCGGAGCGGGGGAACAACGTAACCTCCTTCACCCTGTATAGGTTCCACCACGATTCCAGCCACTTCTTCAGGAGCTACTTCCAATTTGAAGATCTCTTCTTCGATATACCGGATGACATCCAGATCACAGGTAGGAGAGCTGAACCCCAGGGGGCGGTAGGGGTTGGGAAAAGGAGCATGAATCACCGGGAGAAACGGGCCGAAATGTTTCCTCTGAATCACCTTGGCTGCAGTAAGGCTCATTGCACCATAGGTCCGTCCATGGAATCCTCCATAGAATGAAATGAAGTACTTACGTTTTGTCACGTACCGGGCAAGTTTGAGGGCAGCCTCTATGCTCTCCGCTCCCGAATTTGAGAAATATATCCTGTTCAGGGGTTCAGGGAGAAACTGAACAAGTTTTTCAGCAAACATCACCGGAATTTCAGAGCAGAAATCGAGGAAGGCGCCATGCGAGAGATGTGCAACCTGCCCGGATATGGCCTCGACAACACGGGGGTGATTCCAGCCGACGTTCATCACCGAAATACCCGCGGTAAAATCGAGGTACCTGTTACCATCAACATCCCAGAGATTCATCCCGCTGGCTTTTTCGAGTACCAGTGGATACTCCCTGACCATGGACTGGGACACGATGTTCCTGTCACGCGCCAGAATTCCCTGGGCCCGGGGCCCGGGCGGTCTGACCGTGATGCGGGGTTCCATGTTCGTACATGGGATGATGCAGTATAATAGTTATCAGATGGGGCGGGACGGTATACCTTAGAAAATGATCCCCGGTGCTATTGCTCTCTTACCCGCTACCCCCGCAGAGTATGAGGTGCCGGATAACTTCGAAAAAATTCGAAACTACTGGAAGATTTATGTCAAATCTGGACCAATCAACCGCTAACAAGCCATGTGAGATGAACACCGATGCAGGTAAAGATAACCCTTCTTGCAACACTCGCCATCCTCTGCATGATGACAGTGATTCTGGCCGGATGTGCCGGTCAGGACAGCGGAATCCCACCGACACCGACACCTCCCGTACCTGGTGATGTATATATGTTTGACCAGACCAATGATGGGGAAACCTATGATGTCCCGGTAGATGCCGAGATCCAGCTGAAACTTCCGGAGAACCCGACTACGGGGTATTCCTGGCAGCTCTCTGTCACACCGGGGCTGATTATTCTGAACGAGAGTTATCAGCCGGACGATCCCACCGGAA
This sequence comes from Methanomicrobiales archaeon, assembly GCA_013415575.1. GTDB lineage: Archaea > Halobacteriota > Methanomicrobia > Methanomicrobiales > Methanospirillaceae > UBA9949. The sequence goes on from JAAEES010000068.1 coordinate 10,662, forward strand.
AACTCATCGGTTCCGGGGGAACCCACCTCTGGATCATGAGAGCGGTACAACCCGGCATGCAGAATATTTCCGGAGTTTATTCCAGGCCATGGGAATCTGCTTCCGGAAACCAGACCGGCTTCACCCTGAATCTCCTGGTCAATAACAGCGCCGTCACGAGCGGAATCTCTCCCCGTTTCACCGTATATACCGAAGAAGATAATGGTCGTACCGTCCAGGAAGGACTCAACCAGCAATTTGATATCCGGCTGGCCGAGAATCCAACCACCGGATATTCCTGGAACCTTACCCTCTCCGATGGTCTCTCCCTAATCCGTGACGAGTACATCTCCGCTTCAGGTCCTGAACAGAGGCCGGGCGCAGGGGGTATCCGGTCATTCTCTCTCAAAGCAGAAGAGCAGGGCGAGCAGGACGTTCACGGAGAATACCGGCGTCCCTGGGTTCCAGCAGGAACCATTACCTACGTCAATCTCGAAGGAGGATTCTATGGAATTGCAGGGGACGACGGAAAAGAGTATCTTCCGCTCAACCTCGACCAGCAGTATCATATCGATGGGCTCAGGGTATCGTTCGAGTATGAACCTGTCAAACAACAATCCAGATGTGGGGTACACCCGTATACCTCACCTTTATCGAGAAAACCTATCTGTACGACCTGACGGTCATTATAGAATAAAACATGTCATTCTTTTTTCCGGGATCATCCTGATGGGAGTCTCATAGTTCCGGGCAGGTCATGGTGATCTATGATAAGCCGGGTGTTGCTGAGGAATGCCCCGGCATAAATGATACAGTCGATGACGATTATCATGAAGATGGAAAATTTTATTATTCCAAACAGGGATCCGGTCTCCTCGTGACCATCGGTGTAATATTTCCCTTCCAGGGAATAGAGAGTGATGCAGAGGATGAGAAGCAGAAAGGGGAATGGTAATTTTCAGGGCCAGATGATGGAGAGGAGTTCCAACGATATCTGCCAGGAGAGGATTCAGTTCGGGGTATCCCATCCTGACAGTGATAGTGGTGGTGACCACATCACCAATCATCAGGGGAATGAGGAGTAAATATGGCCAGAGGTAGTAATTCCTTGTACTGACCGGCCAGAATATGATGAGCAGTCTTCTTAAAAGGACGTTCATGGTCGTTCCAGC
>JAAEES010000069.1 GCA_013415575.1 Methanomicrobiales archaeon
CCGGGTGAGCGGCAATGCAGGCTGCAACGATTACTTCGGGAGCTACCGGATTGAGGGGGGCCTTATCTCTATCGGCTCCGTCGCCTCCACGGAAAAGTACTGCCTCTGGCCCGAAGGGGTCATGGAGCGGGAAGGAGTGTATCTGGGTCTGCTCCAGGAGTCAACACGGTTCAACGTTGACCGGGATGAGTTGACGCTCTCTTACTATGACGAAAAGCAGCTCCTCGTCTTCCGGAGAGAGTAGATCTCCGGGGCATCTTCCTAATCAACATCCGTGCTGGTGCAGTATATCAGGTAGCGCCCGTTCTCCCGCTCCACGCCATGAATCTCGTGGCCGAAACCCGGGAACCGGGCATCTAATTCCTGGAGAGCTTTAAGAAACCCGATCACCGGTCCGTCCGCCGGTCCGGTCCATTGGCATCAGGAGGGGGATTCCCGGAGGACAGGGAACCACGGCAGTTGTAACCACGCGATCTTCGATCTGATCGAGCGGTACCTTCACTACCTTCCCTTTGACGAGGAGGGCATATGCAGCGGCAGGGATCATTGCCACCGACAGGGAGCGTTGAGAAGGCAGGAAGGGAAAAATATTTCTGCGGCAGGGTGATCGGAGTCAGAAGCCAGACTCTGGTTGCGCGGCTGCCTTCCCGAACCGGGAATCAATCCACCAGACGATCTCGTCCCTCACGCCCCTGACCTGCTCCATGATCTCCTCATAGGTCCCCGAAAACGTTCCCGGGTCAGGGAAACTCTGGTGGATGGTCTCCTCCGCCCAGGGAAAGACCGGGCATATCGCTTGTGCATGGTCACAGAGCATGACCGCAACATCGATCTCCCGTCCGGTAAACTCATCCAGCGATTTCGGAAATCGCCTTCCGGCTCACCTGTGACGGGTGCGTCCCGGCGCTGTATACATCGTACCGGTCCCCGTACCGGGCCCGGAGGTAGCCCTCGGCCATCTGGGAGCGGCCCGCGTTCTGGGTGCAAATGAAGAGGATACTTTGTTTCCCGGTCATATCCTTTCAGGAATGTACACTGAGGTTATGAGAGCATTGCGATTTGATCCGGGAGTCCAGATATTTCAATAGTATTTGAAATTATTAACGACAAAACCTAGTAGGATCAAAGGCAGTTCACATTCTGTTGAAACCATGACCGTACCAGCGGGGAATTCCGGCCGTGCAAATAAGCCAGGGATCATTGATGAAATTCCAAAAGAGGTGGCAATCAGCCTCGCAGAGGCAGGGGGCATACCCTGGCTCTGTAGTCTCATTCCGGTTGAAACTGACCTGACTGCCCGGGTTGAGGTCCACAAGGCCCTCGCAGATCCCCTGCGCCTGAAGATCCTTCACCTTCTTTCCGCGCAACCCCTCTGTGTCTGCGTCCTCAAGCACTGTCTCAGGATAGCTGACTCAAAACTCTCCTACCACCTGGGTATCCTGAAAGAAGCCGGCCTCATTGAGAGCCGGCATGAAAAGAACTGGCTGATCTACAGCCTGACAGGAACAGGGAACTCGGTCGTGGAACGGGAGGATCCTGGAAGTTTCTGATTGGAACCATTATACTCCCCTGCGACCAACATTTTTTTGAAATGCCTTCTACCCGTGGAGTCTACTTCGCCTGGGCCATGCAGGGCCTCATCCTCCTGGAAGGAATCTACGGTCTCATCATTCTCAACCCCAGTATCATCTTCACCGCATTCATCGGTTTTTTCCTGACCTGTATCCCGTACCTCATCGAGCGGAGGGTCCGCGTCACCCTCCCGTGGGAGGTGAACTTCCTTATCGCCTTTGCCGTCTTCCTGCATGTGGCGGGATATTCGCAGCACCTGTACCTTTTCCTGTATCCGTACTATGACAAATTTGCTCACTTCATCTCCTCAATCACGGTTGCGGTGCTTGCATTCGTCTCCATCCTGCTCATCAACCGCTTCAGCTGCACCAAGCTGGCCCGGTGGCAGATCTTCTTCTACATCGTCATCTTCACCATGGCCATCGGTTCATTCTGGGAGATCTACGAATACCTGATGGACACCTTTTTCGGGTCGCATCTGACCAAACTCCTGCAGCATAGCCTCGATGATACGATGATCGATCTCATCACCGATCTCCTCGGGGGAATTGTTGTTGCCGCATTCGGCACATGGTACATCCAGAAAAAAACGCTTGACGAACTCACGGATCAGATGGTCGATGAATCGACGCCGGAATGCGAACTCTGATAATTCGCCTTCATTTCCGGTTTACGGGGAAATCCTTGGCTAACTTTTATATAATCAGGAATCGTTTTTCCAAGTGACAATGATTGGTGTTATCCATGACTGCTGAAACGACAATGAAAATTCCGGGAATGCCCGGTGGATTCCTCCCCTGGTGGGTCGTCCTCCTCGAGGGTATCATTGCCCTGATACTCGGTATATTCTTCCTCACCTCTCCGTATATGACCCTGCTCGTCCTGGTCACCTTCCTTGGGGCTTACTGGTTTGTGAGCGGTATCTTTACCCTGTTTTCGGCCGCTGATCCGGCAAACAGGGGAATGAAGATCCTTCTTGGTATCCTCGGCATCTTCCTTGGCATTGCAATTCTCGCCTATCCCTACTACAGCGCTTTCCTCGTGCCCTTCGTCTTTGTGATCATGGTCGGGGTCTGGGCCCTGATTATCGGCGGGCTCCACATGTACCAGGCATTCACCGGGGGCGGATGGGCGATCGGCATCCTCGGCCTCATTTCGGTTATATTCGGATTGATCCTGCTCATCCAGCCGTACATCGCGACCCTGGCCCTCCCGTTCGTGCTGGGGATCCTCGGCATCGTGTTCGGCTTTGCGGCGATTATCGGCTCCTTCATGATCCGATCGGCGCAGACGGCGGCCTGATTACCCTTATTTTTTTAGATCAGCTCAGGTCAGGATCAGAGCCTTTCTTGAGTGATGACATGAAATCCATAAAGCAGGTTTCAGACCAATTCCGGAGATGACGCCATGGCCATGGATCCGCTGCTGATGGAGATCGGTAACTACGCCATCTGGTTCTTCGTCGTCACCAGCATTGCTGCCATGGGGCTGAATCTCACGGTAAAGGAGATCCTCGCCCCCTGGAAGAAGAAGTGGCTCCTCTCCATCTCGCTTGTTGCCAATTTCGTGGTCGTCCCCCTCTTTGCCCTCCTGATCCTCTCGGTCATTCCTCTCGATATCGATCTGGCAACCGGGCTGATCATCGTTGCCGCGGCAGCAGGCGCTCCGTCGCTCCCGAAGGCCATGGATATCGTCAAGGGAAATGTGGCCTATGCCATTGGTCTGACCATGGTTCTGATCCTGGTCACCATCTTCTATATGCCGATCATGCTCCCCTATCTCATCGAGGGTGTTTCGGTCGACCAGAGCGGCACCGCCCTCTACCTCATCGTCTTCATGCTTCTCCCGCTCATCATCACCATGGCGCTCCGAGCATGGACTCCAAAGGTAGCACAAAAATTGTATCCAGTTATCGACCGGGTTTCGGATCTCTCGATCGTGGTGGTGCTCCTCATCTATACCTTCGGCCTCCTCACCAGCGATTTCTCGGTGAAAGCCGGCACCCTTCTTGGACTTAAAGGAACCTTTGTAGCCATCCTGTTCATCCTCGGCTCGTTCGGCATCGGCTACGTGCTGGGAGGCCCGGAGCTCCGGAACCGCGAGGTGCTGGCGTTCGGGACCGGGTTCCGGAATGTCTCCGCGGCACTGGTGGTGGTGTCAGCCAATTTTGAAGACCCCCAGATCCTGTTCATGGTCCTGGTGATCGCTGCCTTCGGAATTATCTTCATGATGATCCTCGGTGGCTGGCTCTACCGGCGGAACAAACGGGAAAGAAAACTCACCAGACCGGCAGAAATCTGACGAAAAAGTTCAGGAATTATTCCGGAAAAGAAGTCCATGGACTGAAACAAGTGATCGTCGGGATATTGTGGATTTTTGATAGAAAAAAGAAATTTTACTGGTAAATCAGCTGCCGGAATACTCCAGGATCGGCATTCCTCCTGCATCAGACAGGATGAGCTGTGCTCCCGACACTTCGAAGGATACTGCTGACTGAAGCAGGGTGAGATAGGCCGTCTCCTGCTCCATCACACCGGCTTCCCCGCAGAACATCAGAGTTGAGCCGAGCGGGCCGATGGCGATCACGTTCTCTCCTTTCATGGTGTAACTCCCGAAGTAGGAGTTGCACCCGGCAGACCCGGTAAGGTTACCGGTTTCGAAGAGGGCAGTCACCATGGTAGTCGGGAGAACGGCGGTCATCGTGCCATCTGCAGCCTTGTACCGGTCGAGTGACCAGGCCGTCCCCTCGAACGGCAGTGGGGTCGGCTCGGGAAGGCCTTTCCGGTAGGTGAGCAGGGTTTTCCCGGTCGTGTCGTAGACCATGAGCAGGTCGCCCTCTACGGCATAGGTTGCTGCCCCCTCCAGGTTCGAGAGGTAGAGTGTCTCCTGGTTCATGACTCCGGTCGGATTCTCGCAGTACATCCGGGTCGTTGCCGCAGTCCCCACCGTGAGCGAGTTCAGGCGGGACTGGTAGGGTGCGAAGTAGTTGTTGCAGCCGGCAGAACCGCTCACCTGGCCGTCTTCACCAAACGTCGCGGTGATCACCGTTCCGGGAAGCACATTCCATGTACCGCCACCTGAAAGGCCGGAGATGAGGGTCCAGCTCGTGCCGGTGAGCGGGGTCACCTCGGGGGGTACGGGTGTCACAGGCGGTGTTCCTTCCATGGTTACCGGGGGCTGGCCCGGCAGCTCCGGCATAGTGCAGCCGGCGAGGAGCATGACAAGGATCATGACTCCGATAAGTGTGGAAATGACCACTGGTTTCATATGCTGATAATTGCCGGGGGAATATAAGTGCATTCTCCCGGGCATGCTGAATCTTTTTTAACCCGCGGGTTGATGCAGATACTTGGAGGCCCCAGCACAGATATGGTATTCCGCTGCTCCCTGGAACATTTCTCTTCATCACAGGTCCTGATATACGATTCATGGAATGCGCACTTCAAGGCTATCATGGTGGCGACACTTGCGGACTGAACCATGACAGCGGGAGACGAGACATGAGAATCGTGGTGGCGCTGGGAGGAAACGCCCTCCTGAAACGGGGAGAACCGATGACTGCGGATGTGCAGCGGGAGAATGTGCAGGCAGCGGCCCGGGCGCTGGCACCCCTGGCAACCGATCACCAGCTCGTGCTCTCGCACGGGAACGGGCCACAGGTCGGACTGCTCGCGCTCCAGGCCGCCTGTTACACGGCGGTCGAGCCCTATCCCCTGGACGTGCTCGATGCCCAGACCGAGGGGATGATCGGGTACCTTATCGAGCAGGAACTGGGAAATCTCCTTCCCTTCGATGTCCCGTTCGCCACCATCCTCACCATGATTGAGGTGTATCCGGGAGACCCCGCTTTCACCAATCCCACAAAATTTGTCGGGCCGGTGTATACCCGGACCGATGCCGACCGGATTGCCAGGGAGAAGGGATGGATCTTCAGGCAGGACGGTGATTCCTGGCGCCGGGTGGTACCCTCCCCGCGCCCGCAGCGAATCTTCGAGATCCGGCCCATCCGCTGGCTGCTCGAGCAGGGAACGATGGTTATCTGCGCCGGTGGCGGGGGTATCCCGGTAATGTACCTCCCTGATCGTGACCGGACACTGACCGGCGTGGAAGCGGTCATCGACAAAGACTTTGCCAGTGCCCTCCTGGCAAAGGATATCGGTGCCGACCTCTTCGTGATGGCCACCGACGTGCAGGGCGTCTATCTCAATTGGGGAACATGCGATGCTCATCTTATCAGGGAATCCACGCCCTCGGAACTGAAGAACTACCCGTTTCCGGCCGGTTCTATGGGCCCGAAGGTGGAGGCCGCCTGCCAGTTCGTGGAGGAGACCGGGAAACGGGCAGCAATCGGAGCTCTCGCCGACATACAGGCTATCGTTGCCGGAGATGCGGGAACCCAGGTACGGGCAGTGTGAGTGTGAAGGAATGACTGAATTGGGAGTATATTCGGAAGTGGGCAGGCTGCAGAAGGTTATGGTGCACCGCCCTGATCTTTCCCTGCGACGGCTTACCCCGGGCAACCACGATGATTTCCTGTTTGATGATGTCCTGTGGGTTGATCGGGCGATTGAAGAGCATGACGCTTTTGTCCGGCTCATGAAAGACGAAGGAGTGAGGGTGTATTACCTGCAGGAACTGCTTGCCGAGGCACTGGCTGCAGACGAGGACACCCGGCGACGGTTGCTGGAGCAGGTGGTGAATGAAACGACCGTTGGTATTTCTGCCATGGATGCGGTACGGCTCTGCCTGATGGACATGGAGCCTGATCTTCTGGCACAACACCTTATCGGAGGACTGACGATTTCCGAGCTCGAATGCCTGTACATGGAGGGTATCTCCCGGTTCTCCCTCACTGCCGCCGCAGCCGGGCCGGATGCCTTCGTCCTTCCGCCACTCCCCAATACCCTCTTTACCCGGGACTCCTCCTGCTGGATCTTTTCCGGGGTGATCCTCAATCCGATGTTCTGGCCGGTACGGCGGCTTGAGGTGATGAATGTGGCCGCCATCTACCAGGGCCACCCGATGTTCCGGGATGCATCCTTCGAATACTGGTACCCGCCGCTCGGCGATGCGGGTACATTTGACCTCCAGGATTTCGGCCGGTCGTCCCTGGAAGGGGGTGATGTCATGCCCATCGGGAACGGCACCGTTCTTATCGGCATGGGCGAACGGACCCAGGCACGGATGATCGAGGTAGTGGCACGGGCACTCTTTGCGAAGAATGCTGCCGAGCGGATCATCATCGCCCGGATGAGCCGTGACCGTGCACACATGCACCTTGACACCGTCTT
>JAAEES010000225.1 GCA_013415575.1 Methanomicrobiales archaeon
TCCTCGAGATCGGGAAGGAACATTTCGACGATCTCAGGTTCCTTGATGGGACGTCCGCTCTCGAGCACCTGGTCAATGCTGGTGATCTGTCCCGATGCAACCTGCCTGCCAAGGCCGGTGAGCGGCACCCATTCTGTCTTCTCGTATGCCATTTCACCTCAACTCCTTCATGATGGCGTCGATCGTCTCTTCCACGTTCTGTACAAGGTTCCCCGCACGGTCGGGTGCATATGCTGCGATATGTTCACCCTTCACCCGTGAATCATCGGGGAGGACCGTTTCTCCATACGGTACATCAAGCCCGGCGGTTACCGCCCCTTTCAGTGCGGCAAACACCCGGGACCCGGGGGTTGCCCGGTGGAGACCGATATCGAGGACTGCACGCTCGTAATCAGCGTTCAGCGCCTTTACCGCAAAGAGCATCCCGGTCAGGTATGCAGCCGGGGTATTCGACGCAGATCCGGTATACCCGAACCGGCCAAGCTCCCCGGAATTGGCGGTAATCAGGGTGTAATCGCCCTCAAGGCTTGCGGAAACCAGCTGGATGATAATCTGGTGGTTCGTTTTCCGGACCACCATCCGTGGCCGGTCAGATACCACGAGCTTCGCCCGCCGGTAATAATCGGTCCTTCCTTCCTTTCTCCGTCGGAAAGGCACAAAGTACCGTGCTCCCGTCGCCATATTACTTCATCCTCCCTGAAATGATTTCCATCTGGGCCCGGAGGTGAGCAACATTCCTGAACTGCCCTCCGGCAGCCTTGCGATAGAGCATCCGATACATGTGCCGGTCGATCTCGCCGCTCTCGCGGAGAGAGACCAGTGCCTTCCTGATCGCCCTTATCTTCTGGATCCACTGACGCTTCCGCGGGTTTCGTGCTCCGGCCGCACCACGGCGCCTTCCGGGCCCTTTACAGTGGCCGTAGGCACGTTTTGCGATCTTTGCCCGTGCCCTTCCGCGGCTGTTGCCGCGGATCTGGTGTGCCCTGATGACACCATCGGCGATGAGACCTCTGATATCCTCGCGCGAAATGGCGTTCTTGATATCTCCGAGACGCTCCGGATCGAACCAGACCCGGTTCACACCACAGTCGAGAATCGATGATGCAATTCTCCGCTGGTTTGCGACATCAGTCATCGCCGCTCACCTCCTCTCCGGGTACAACAATCTCCCGGGGATTCAGGACCTTGAGCCCTGCCGAAAGTGCCTGTTCCTGTATCACCTGGCGTTTTTTATTTCCTACCGATGCACCGATACGGATGGCGATCTCTTCAGGGTTCAGTCCCTCCAGCTCTGCAGGGGTGAAAACCCGGACTTCACGGTACCCGCTTGGGTGCATTCCGCGCACCGCCACCGGGCTCCCGTATCCGGGAGTTGGGAGAGGTCCCTTTGCTTTCTTCTGTTTTCGCTTCTTGGAATGGAGCCCCCGCGGCCTTCTCCAGGATTCGGAGAGCTGTTTCTTCTTTCCCGCGCCGTCACGCTTGAAGCGGGCTGCCTTTTCCGAGCGGACCTGGATCAATCTCTTTTTTTCGTCGGCCATTTCCATCATCCCCTCG
>JAAEES010000226.1 GCA_013415575.1 Methanomicrobiales archaeon
CCGTATCTCGAGGCTCCGGTCACTGCTGATGACGTGGGGGCGGGAGGAGAGCATGTAGGGAGCGAGCGGCACCATGAGCACCCCTTCGATCCGGGGATCGACAATCGGGCCCCCGGCACTCATTGCGTAGGCGGTTGAACCGGTCGGGGTGCTGAGGAGGAGCCCGTCTGCCCTGAAATGTTCGGAGAGGACCCCGTCGATGATAACCCCGAAGGAGAGCATCTTTGCCGGCCGGCTGGTCACCACCAGCACCTCGTTCAGGGCATCGCCGACATACCGGCCCTCGACCGAGAACGAGAGCCGCATTCTCCGCTCGACAGAAAAACCGTCCGATATGGCCAGGAGGACATCGGCGGCCTCACCAGGCTCCACATCGGCGAGGAACCCGACCTCCCCCCAGTTGATACCGATGATCGGGAGCTGACGGGTCATCTTCTGCACCGTGAGCAGAATAGTGCCGTCGCCTCCGACAATGACCACCAGGTCGGGATCCGCCCCCGTGAGAGGGATTCCGGGAATGCCGAGGGCAGCCGCAGTCTCTTCTTCAAAGAAAACCCTGTGCCCGGCACCCGTCAGCTTTGTCCCGAGTGACTCCGTGAAGGAGAGCGCTTCCCGGGTATCAATCCGCGAGACCAGCAGAAATTTCATGCCATTCACCTCAGGTATTCGATGATCTTCCGGTGCATCACGCCGTTGGTTGCCACCATGCACTTCCCGATGGTGACCTCGTCCGGAAAGACCAGGGACTGTCCTTCAAGGTCGCTCACCGTTCCTCCCGCCTCCGTGCAGACCAGCATCCCGGCTGCGGCGTCGGTCACGCGGAGTGTTCCCCTGAGGTCGATAAACCCGTCAATCCTCCCGCAACCGATGTAGCAGAGCTCGAGTGCCGAAGCCCCGAGAAGCCGCCACCGGCGGATCTTCTGGCCGAGGTTGAGAACTCTTCCCGGGTTAAATTTCCTCCCATAGATGGAAAGGGCGCTCTTCTCCAGCGATGAGGTCTTCGATACGGTGATTTGCCTTCCATCGAGAAATGCCTTTTTCCCTTTCTCTGCGCTGAAGGTCTCTCCCCCCGCCAGGTCCCGGACATACGCATTTCGGACCACGCCGTCTTTGGCATAGGCGATGGAGAGGGCATAGAAGGGGATTCCTGTCACCGCATTGTAGGTGCCGTCAATGGGATCAAGGAAGAGGGTTCCTTCGTCCCCGCCCATCTCCACCCTCCCGGCTTCTTCGCTGATCAGTGTTCTTGCCAGGGGGTGGTCTCCGAGGTAGGCAAGAATGCAGGACTCGGCGACCTGATCGATTCGCTGGGTCGGGGTTCCGTCTGCACCCATACCGGTCTTCCTTCCGGCTTCCGGGGTACCTACGAGGGGGGTGATCGCCTCGGCAACCACATCAGCCAGTTCATTGCAGCAGGTGAGGAAGTCCATGGAAAGGTTCCGGATGACTAGTAGGTGTATTTTATCTAATACTATAAAGATAAACTAAGTACCTGATCATACGAGTGTGAATACATGAAAGAGCAGACAGAAGTAGG
>JAAEES010000070.1 GCA_013415575.1 Methanomicrobiales archaeon
TGAAAACGGTATGGCTATCTTCTGCGGCACCATCCAGCTCGGAGGGGACAGGTCCGACCTCGAGTGCACCATCATCGAGCCTCCCGAGCCGCTCAACCTGTACATGTACCGGTGCAGCTCGAATTTCGAGCTTGAGCCCCTCAAGGAAATGCTCGAAGAGAAGAACGTGTATGGCCTGCTGGTTCTCGACCGGAGGGAGGCCTACTGGGGATTCTTACGGGGAAACCGGATCGAACCTATCGGGGGTGTCACTTCGACGGTCCCGGGTAAGCAGCGGAAAGGCGGTCAGTCCAGCGTCCGGTTCCAGCGTCTCCGGGAGATCGCCATCAACGAGTTCTATACCAAGATCGGTGAGCGGGCAAGCGACATCTTCCTTGCCGAGAAAGACTTTTTCGAACGGTTCAGGGGAGTCCTGATCGGCGGACCGAGCCCGACAAAGGAAGAATTCGAGGCCGGCCAGTACCTCCACCACGAGATTCAGAAACGGATCATCGGCCTCTTCGATGTTGCTTACACCAACGAGAGCGGACTTCCCGAGCTCGTCGATGCCGCCAAGGACGCACTCAAGGGCATGGATGTGGTGAAAGAGAAGGAGATCATGAACCGGTTCCTGAAGGAGCTGGTCAAGGATAACGGTCTCTCGGCATACGGGGAAGAGAGTATCCGGAAGAACCTCGATCTCGGTGCTGTGGACATCCTCCTCCTCTCAAGCCGCCTTAGGAAATCACGGGTAACCATCACCTGCCAGAGTTGTGGCCATTCGGAAGAGCGGACCATCTCGATTGAACCCGGAAAGACGGTGGATGATATCCTTGCCACCACCTGCCGGAAGTGCAGTGCTCCGATGATCGTGGATTCGGAAGTGGATATCGTGGAAGAGCTCACGACCCTGGCCGATCAAACCAGCACGAGGGTGGAGATCATCTCTGATGATTTTGAGGAAGGGGTCATCCTCTACACTGCATTCGGCGGGATTGCGGCCATCCTAAGATACAGGACGGGATTCTGATGTATCTGGAAACGTTTGAGACCATCAGGCAGGCGCTTGCTGCGGCAACCGGGATCGAACATCCACCCCTAGCCGATGGAGGGGCTCATGCAGATTTTGCCTCTACGATTGCCTTCGATCTGGCAAAAGAGCTGAAAAGACCTCCCGTACAAATCGCCGTAGAGCTTGCTGAGACCCTTGCGGGTGATTCATCATTGCAGACTATCCGGATAGAGACCAGGGGGCCGTACATCAACTTCCACACCGGGGACGATTTTGTCAGGGGGACGCTTTCACAGGCGATCCTTCCCGGCTATGGAAACCTTCCGGTCAAGCCTGAGCGAATCGTGCTGGAGCATACCAGTGCAAACCCAAACGGACCGCTCCACGTCGGCCACATCAGGAACACCATCATCGGGGACACCCTTGTCCGGTCATTCCGGAAAGCAGGATACCCTGTTGAAGTGCAGTACTATGTTAATGACATGGGGCGCCAGATCGCCATCGTTGTCTGGGGATTCACCCACCTTGACAGCGCCCCACGTGAGAGTGAGAAAGGGGACCACCATGTTGCACGCGTATACATCGCCGCAAACCGGGAGATGGAAGCCGATCCGGCGATTGTCAGCGAGGTTGACCGCTTCATGCAGAAGGTTGAGAAAGGCGATGCGGAAACGGTTTCCCTCTTCAGGAAAGTGGTAAGCGAGTGTCTCGATGGCTTCAGAGAGACGCTGTCCCTTCTTCACGCCCGGCACGACCGGTTCGTCTGGGAGAGCGATTTTATCCGGAACGGCGATACCTCCCGGGTGATAGACCGTCTGAAACGACAGGACGAATGTCATCAAGACGGAACACTCTGGATAGACCTCTCGGCTGCCGGGATTGAAAAGGAGTACGTGCTCCGGAGAAGCGATGGGACGACGGTCTATGCCGCCCGGGATCTCGCCTACCATATCTGGAAAGGCAGGAATTTTGACCGTGTGATCGATGTGCTGGGGGCAGACCACAAGCTGATCGGGTCCCAGCTCATCGCAACCCTGAAGCTGCTCGGTGAACGGACGCCGGAGATCGTCCATTTTGAGTTTGTCTCGCTCCCTGAGGGGTCAATGAGCACCCGGGCAGGCAAGTTCATTTCCGCCGATGAACTGATCGAGGAAGTCACCCGGAGAGCCTTTGACGAGGTCTCGGCCCGGCGCAAAGACCTCGACGAGGAGGCCCGGTGGGCGATCGCGCGGTCGGTTGCCATCGCTGCCATCCGGTACGACATTGTCAAGATATCTCCCGAGAAAAGCACGGTTTTTGACTGGAAGGAGGCCCTCGACTTCGAGCGGCAGAGCGGACCCTATATTCAGTATGCACATGCCCGGGCCTGCAGTATCCTCGGGAAAGCCGGTGAGTTCGAGCCGGCCTTTACACTCTCCATGGAGAGTGAGATCGCGCTTGCCAAGCACATCGCCAAGTTTCCCTGGGTTCTGGCAAACTCCGTCAGGGATCTGCGGCCCCATCTCATCGCCACCTATGCCAGGGAGCTGGCAGATCTCTTCAATGTCTTCTACCAGTTTGAGCCGGTCCTCAAGAGCGAGGGGGAGACGAAAAACAGCCGCCTCACCCTGGTGCTGGCGACGAAAAATACTCTCAAGGAGGCACTCGAGACCCTTGGCATTGAAGCCCTCGCCACCATGTAAGGCACTCAGGACTCAGGGATATCAGTTCGTCGCGCCTGACTCCTCTGCAGCGGTCAAACCCTGCCTCTGGTGCAAGAAAGCCCTCAAAGGGGGCGCAAAATGCTACAAAAACCAGTTCTACGGGGTGGAGAGCCACCGCTGCGTGCAGATGACCCCGACGCTCCGGTGCAATCATCGCTGCCTCTTCTGCTGGCGGTCGTTTGAGCATGAATATCCGGGCGAACGCGAGTGCACTCCTGAAGAGATCGTCAGGAAGATTCCGGATCTCCAGAAGAGGGCTCTTTCAGGGTACAAGGTTTCCCCCTACGTGACCGCAGAGCGGTTTTCCGAGGCGCTTTCCCCGAAGCATGTGGCCATCTCACTCTCCGGAGAACCGACCCTCTACCCCCACCTCCCGGAGCTGATTGATCTGCTCACGCGGGAAGGCTACTCCACCTTCCTGGTCTCCAATGGAACCCGGCCATGGGTGATCGAGCGGTGCAACCCCTTCCAGACCTATATCTCACTCCCGGCACCGGACCGGGATTCCTACCTCCGGATCTGCCGGCCGGAAGATGACTACTGGGACCGTATCGGTGAGAGCCTCTCTCTCCTTGGAACGAGGCGATCTGCAATCCGCATCACCCTGGTGCAGGGTCATAATACCTTCGCTCCTGAAAAGTACGCCGCGATCCTGCAGGACTCCGGGGCAACCTTCGTTGAGGTGAAGGGATATATGTATCTTGGATACAGTAGAAAACGATTGGGAAGGGAGAATATGCCGCAACACGAGGATGTACGGGCATTTGCCGGGAGGGTTGCCGGGCACTGCGATTACCGGATCACTGACGAGAACCCTGCGAGCAGGGTGGTGCTTCTGGAGCGGGACGTATGAGGTTTGACCCGGAAGAGTACCGGAAGAAGGCCCGTGAGCATTTTGAAGAGGCCTGGCATGCGGGCACCCGTGTATCCACGCCTGCCCGGTCCAGGAACCAGTATCCCCGGCTCGCGTACCGGCAGGCCAGTCCACACCCCGTTTTTGCCATGGTACAGCGGCTCAGGGAGACTTACCTTTCCCTCGGATTTGATGAAGCCTGCAACCCCATCATCGTTGAGGAGCAGGAAGTCTACCGGCAGTTCGGCCCCGAGGCACGCGCTGTTCTTGACCGGGTATTCTATCTTGGCGGCCTCGAACGGCCGAACCAGGGAATCGGGAAGGCCGAACTGGAGGGGATTGCCGGGATAACGGGAAAGCAGGTCACCGCAGAAGAGGAGGAGCGGCTCAGGGAGCTCCTCCAGGCATACAAGAAATCGGCAGTCGACGGCGATGATCTCGTCCATGCCACTTCACAGGTGCTCGGTATCGATGACGGGATGACCGTTGAAATCTACGATAGGGTCTTTTCCGCGTTCAGGGAACTCTCGCCCCGGTCGTCACGGAGCACGCTCCGGAGCCACATGACCAGCGGCTGGTTCATAACCCTCGGTGAGATCTGGGAGAAACGTCCCCTGCCTCTCCGCTTATTCTCAATTGATCGCTGCTTCAGGAGGGAGCAGGAAGAGGGGCCGACCCGTCTGATGAGCTACCACTCCGCTTCATGCGTGGTTGCCGGAGAAGATGTCACCATCGATGAGGGAAAAGCGGTCAGCAGGGCGCTGCTCTCGGCATTCGGATATACCGACTTCCGGTTCATGCCGGATGAGAAACGCTCCAAGTACTATATGCCCGGCACCCAGACCGAAGTCTACGCCCGCCATCCGGTACACGACTGGGTGGAGGTTGCAACCTTCGGGCTGTACTCCCCCTCGGCGCTCGGTGAATACGGGATTGGCATCCCGGTCATGAACCTGGGACTCGGGGTGGAACGCCTGGCGATGATCGCCTATGGCGCCGATGATATCAGGAAGATGACTTTTCCCCAGTTCTTCCCGTCACCACTGTCCGATTTCGAGATCGCCCGGGCGGTTGACGTGCGCGAGGAGCCGGAAACAAATGAGGGGAAGGAACTAGCACAGGCTGTTATTGCTGCCGCTCTGGCCCATGGCAGCGAGCCGGGGCCCTGCTCTTTTTCTGCGTACGAGGGAAAACTTGCCGGGCGGGAGGTGACGGTCTTTGTCGAGGAGCCGGAAACAGGATCAAAGCTTCTCGGTCCGGCCTGCGGAAATGAGATCGTTGTCTATCAGGGGTCGGTCCTCGGCATCCCCGATAACGAGAAATGGAAGGAGGTGCGGGAGAAAGGTGTTGCCACCGGCATCACCTACCTCTCGGCCGTTGCAGTGCTGGCCGCGGCCCGGATTGAATCCGGGGCGCGGTGCGGTGAGGCAATCACCATCCAGGTGAAGATGGCAAAGCTTCCGAGCGACATCAATATCCGCATCGATGAGTATGCCATGCGGTTTATCACCGACAATAATAAAAAGGTAGATGTCCGCGGACCGGTATTCCTCACCGTCCGCTCTGAAATTGCCGGGTGATACCCGGGTTCCGGTTCATTTTTCCATTGCTTTATCCTGAACGTGTGGTTCCGGCCGGATAAGGATTTTTCCGATTTTCCCGCTGTATTTTGCCACGAACGCTCCGATGATGGAAGTGACGATCACCATGAAGGCGATCGCGCTGGAGACCATAGCCGACCCGTAGAGCGCTGCGATGGCGATGGAGAATTCCCCCCTCCCTATCGTATTCGCCCATATCTCAATGCCTGAATGCGAATTCCGGTGTATCAGCTTTCCGATGGCAATGCCTGACGCATACTTGGAGACCACGGCGAGGATGCTGATGGCAAGCAGGGCGGGGATGGAGATCCCTTCGGCAAACAGGTTCACCGTGATGCCGAAGAAGACAAAGAAGATCACCAGGAAGACATCTTTGAACGGCCGGGACTGCACTTCGAACGAGACCGGGTCGATGGTACCAAGGAAGGTCCCAAACGCAATGACCATGAATGATTCCGGTATCCCCAGGTACACCGACAGGGCCGAGATCCCCAGGACCACCGAGAAGGTGAGGAGTACCGGGAGTTCGTCATCGCGTTTAAGAACCCAGGTGATCTGGTCCTTTCCAAACCTGATGACCGCATAGAGGACAGCAAGCACGGTAAGGGTCTTGACCAGGATAGCCAGCGGATGGTCCATCTGAGGCCCGAGGAAGGCGAGGATGAGGATAACCACGATGTCCTCAAAGACCATCAGCCAGACGATGGTTTCCGATTCCCGCATCAGGAGTTTCCGGTTCTCGATCAGCGAACTTACGGCCATCGCCGTGGAGCTGATGAAGAACGCAGCCGCAACGATCAGGGCATCAACCAGCGGAAAACCGAGCGCATATGCGGCAAGAAAACCGATGACCACGTTGATATTCAGGTCGATGAGCCCGC
>JAAEES010000071.1 GCA_013415575.1 Methanomicrobiales archaeon
GGCATATGGGCCGGGAAACCCCTGCAGCGCATGAATACAGAATGCAGTGTCATCAACCATCAGCGGCCGATTCAGGGCCTGGTACGCGTACTCCGCTTTCTGGCGTGCGATCTCTCCCACATCCGGGTGCCGGTACTCAGGGATTTCCATCCTGATGTGTTCCACGGCAACAGCAGATCCGAAAAATGCCGCAATCTCTGCTGCTTTATGGGGGTTTGAGGTCACCACCGCGATCTTCACAGGTACCGCCCACGTTTCTCGATCTCCTGTTCCCGCTGGAGGACGTCCATGGCTCCATCGAATGTCTCGGAATAACCCTCAATGAAGGCCTCCTTCAACACCGGGAAGCGGTCGGTGGTGCTTTCCAGGGTCTGGAACAGGACATGGAGATCCACTCCCCGGGCCTCCAGTTCCGGTGAAACCGCTGATAACCCGAAATCGATCAGGACAACCGTTCCATCGCGCAGCACCATGTTGCTGGTGGTGAGGTCCCCATGTACGATGCCGGTGGTATGGAGCCGCCCGACCGTCCTTCCAGCCTGACGGAGAGGATCTTCGGAGAGGGCATCACGGAGCAGGATGCCGGAAATGCGCTCCATCACCAGGGTGTCTCCCGTCACGTCCCGGATCACCGGGGTCGGTACCCCGTATTTCCGGGCTGTTGCGATCAGGCGTGCTTCGGCTCTGGTCCGCTCTGCAATGAGTCGGGCATCCAGTTCTTTCTGGCGGTACCGCTTGCTGATTCGTCTCTTTTCGACATCCTCCGGGCCAAGGGTAACCACCGCTTCAGCCCCCATCGCATGGGTCATCTCATTGAGGGGCTCCTGTTTCGTCCAGAGACCGGGATCGTCGTTCCGCCAGGTTACGACCACCTGGTCGGACCGGAACGAGGGGTCCACCTGCGACTGCTCGATGGGGAGAACTCCCCCGCTTTCCAGCATGATCCTGCCGGTGTAGGCGATCATTGCTCCATTATCCCCGAGATATTTTGTCTCGGGTACGGACAGGGTTGCCTCCCGGTCCTCGCACATCGTCGCCAGCATCTCCTGGAGCCGGCTGTTCGCCCCCACACCACCCACGAGCAGGACTTCATCTTTTCCGGTGTGGGCAAGGGCCCGTTCCGTCACTTCCACGCACATGGCAAAAGCAGTCTCCTGGAGGCTGTAGCAGACATCAGCGATCCCGGCCCTGCTGTCCCGGGCAGCACTCACCAGCCCGGAGAAGGCGAGATCCATTCCCTTCACCGTGTAGGGCAGGTCAATGTACTCGCCACCCTTCGCAAGATCCTCGATCGCCGGGCCACCGGGATGCGGAAGACCCCGGCTCCGGGCAAACTTGTCGAGCGCGTTGCCGATGCCGATATCGAGAGTCTCCCCGAATATCCGGTAACGCCGGTTCAGGTACCCGATCACCTGGGTGTTGGCACCACTCGCATACAGGACGATGGGGTCATGGCACCCGGTTGCAAACCTCCCGATCTCCACGTGGGCGACACAGTGATTCACGCCCACCAGGGGCACGTTCAGGGCAAGGGCGAGTGATCGGGCAGCGGTTGCCACCGTTCTCAGGCAGGGTCCGAGTCCGGGGCCCTGCGAAAAAGCCACACCGGTGATGCTGCCGGGATCGGTGAGCACCCGGGAGATAACCTCTTTCATCTCCGAGGCGTGGTGCTGGGCGGCCTCCCGGGGATGTATACCACCGGCAGGAGGTCGGTAGGGTTTTGAAAAGAGTGAGACGAGGTCGTTATCGAAAACAGCAGCGCTGAGGTTCCAGGCTGTCCCCTCAATCCCAAGGATCTGCCCAAAAACAGGCATCAGACCATTATTTCTTGAACTCGGTGTATCCGCACTTTCCGCACGCGGTCCGGTCGTTGTGCTCGGCCATGACCACACCGGGTCCGCACCGGGGGCAGAACTTATTTGCCAGCATCGCCTTGCCACTCTCGACCGTGTAGCAGGATGCCCGGCGGGGAGTGGCACTCTTTGCCTTCTTTGCCGCCATCAGGAACCTTCCTCCTTGGGCTTTGGCACTCCGCGGGTCATGAGGAATGCCCGTTCAGTTTTTGTTTTCTGCTCTTCGGTGTCATACACCCGGGCCTTGCCCGAAAGCTCGGTTTTTCCAAAACCCGTCTTAAACGAGTCAAGCACCAGCAGCTTCTCATTCACGTTCAGGGTTGCCGCCAGTTTGCCGATAACCTGCATCCGTGATGGTGTCGCGCCATCAAACCTGAGGGAAAAATCAACCTCCCGCCTGGAGAGGAGTTCATTCCTCGAATCCCTGGTAACCTCACATTCCATCGGTATCCTCTTATTATTCGTTTTCGGATTATTTATACCCTAGCCACCCTTCCAGGTCATGCGCCGCTTTCTTCCCCCGTGTCAACAAAGTGCGCGAGCATCGTTCTGGCCTTCTCTTTTGCTTCGGGGGTCACCTCGCAGACCACCACTCCTTCCCCTGGCTGCCCGTAGAGGATGAGGGCCCCGAAGGGGGCGGCGAGGACCAGGGGGATGACCGCAAGGTCTTCCTCCCCGTCAACGAGGATCAACACGTCCTGATCCTGCACCGCCCGGTCAAGGGTCTCCAGAAGCTCCCTGGTGAGCGTCCCTGGCGGATTTTTTGCACAGAGCCTCTTGTGAAAGACGGCCGGAGACCAGTTGAAGGGTGTGCGCATGGTATGGCCATCGATGATGGCGATGCTGGGGATGACCCCCTGCCTGATAAGGTGGTACGTGACCACGTCACCCACCGTATACACGGTCTTTCCCTCAAGAAGCGGCATGACGTCCTCGCAATCGGCATAGAGCGTGCCGAACGGTGCTTTGAAAAAATGACGCTTTTCCAGGGGAAGCTCGAGCATTCAGCGGACCTTCAGCGCGTACCTTCCGGGAAGGGTAATATTCATCTTTTTTGCGATTTCAGAGCGCTGGGGATCGATGATCACGAGATACCCGGTCCAGTCAGTGGAGAGGTTGCTGCTGCCGCATACCGCACAGCTCTCCCCCTCCACCACCCGGTGACACTCCCTGCAGATCTTCACCATCTTCTTCTTAACGGCCGCCACGCTCACCACCCTTCTCCTTTTCCTTCTCCTTGGCGAGATCCTCTTCGAGCCAGCGGGTGGTGCCGAGTCCGGACTGGCGCATGGTCAGACCGATCTTGCTGTCCCGGGGCTCACGTTCGTTCAGGGACAGGGTAACCACCCGGGCCCGGATCCCCTCACCGACCGCGATATACCGCTTTGATTCCTGGCATATCAGCCGGGCGTTCTTCTCGTCATAGTTGATGTACTCATCAGAGATCTGGCTCACGTGGAGCATGGCATCAATCGGCCCGAGGCTTACAAAGGCGCCAAAACTCGTGGTCTCTACCACCAGTCCCTCGATGACTTCCTGGAGGCTGAGCCGGAGTACAACGGCCTCGAACTCCACGTCATAGTAGACCGCACCATCCCCCGGAACGATCTCTCCCTCGCCCACATCGAGCACCCGGGTCACAGCAATGAAGATGCCGATCTCCTTATCGATGCTTCCTTCGAGCTGCTCCTGGAGTACGTCAAGGATGACCTTCCTGAGTTCTTCTCCAAGCCGGTGAGGTGGTACCCTCACCTTGTCTGCCAGTTTCATCCGGTAATACATGACCCACCTAGTTCCTGAATAATTCCAGCCGCTGTCTGCCTGAAAGCGATATCACCGGGATCCCCTTCCCGAGCAGCGCATTCCGGAGACCCCGGTCATTGGTTGCTACCATGCATCCATGCGTGTTCGCATAATATAGGATCTTCTCATCGACCGATCCTTTTTCACAGCCGCTCTCCACTACCATACACCGCCCGGCAAGGATGAGGGCGGAACGTGCCGCAGCGCCGTCCTTTCCCCGGGAGCAGGCAATGCCACGCAGTTCTTCCAGCACTTCAGGGAGTATCAATGGTTGGTACGCACCGATAAGATTTCCCAGCGCTTCAAAGACATCGAGCCTGAACTGTACCTGCGCCATCAGCGCATTGGCGTCCAGCAGGACCGCTACTCGGTCAGGACTCCCATTCCGATGAGTCGCCATCGGGCTCCCAGCTGGCGGCTAATGGCGATCCGTGACCCGATCTCAGCGCAGACCGGGCGTTTCAGGGTTACCTCGACCTGATCTTTCTTCGCATTGGTCACGACGCCCACGGTGACCGCAGTGCCGACAGACAGCATCAGCGGTTCGTGGTGCTTCAGCGGCTCTATGGAGAGCTCACTGGTTGCACCGACCACCCGTTCCATGAGGGTGACCTGAAACTTCAGCCGATCCCAGACCGGCGGAAGGGCCCCGACATGTCCGGCGACCTGGCCGGCCAGGGCATCGCTCTTGGTCAGGGCCGGATCCAGCTTGGTGCCGATGCCAAGCAGCCCTCCGGGAGTTGCCTCAGCAACTTTCTTTGACCCTGCATTGATGGTGGTGATCTTTGTGGTGATCGGCTCCCACCGGATCTTGTTCTCTGCCTGAACCTGCCGTCCGGGACGGATCTCGATATCTTCGCCCTCCTTGAGAAGGCCGCGTATCAGGGATCCACCGATGACCCCGCCTTTGACATCACGCCAGTTTGATCCCGGTTTATTGATGTCGAACGAACGGGCGACGAGCATGACCGGGGCCGCATCAGGATCCCGCACCGATTCAGGGATGGTGACATCGAGAGCCTCGATGAGAGCCCCGATATTGATCGATTTCTGGGCTGAAACCGGTATGATGGGGGCATTCTCCGCAACCGTTCCCTTCACAAACGCCTTGATCTGTTCGTAGTGCCTGAGGGCGTCCTTCTGGGAGACCACGTCGATTTTATTCTGGACGATCACGATCTTCGTGATCCCGACCAGCTCAAGGGCCATCAGGTGCTCCTTTGTCTGCGGCTGCGGACAGGGTTCATTGGCAGCTATCACCAGCATAGCCCCGTCCATGAGCGCCGAGCCTGAGAGCATGGTGGCCATGAGCGTCTCGTGCCCGGGTGCATCGACAAAGGAGATCGATCGGAAGGGGACCCCCTTTCCACCGCAGGCCGGACATTCAGGCCTGGTGGAATAGCCATCGGTGCCGCTGCACTGTTCACACCGGTAGAATGTCGCATCGGCGTACCCGAGGCGGATCGAAATACCCCGTTTTATTTCCTCACTGTGGCGATCCGTCCACGCCTCGGTCATGCCGTATACCAGCGTCGTCTTCCCGTGGTCTACGTGGCCTACGACCCCGATGTTGACGCTTGGAATGGTAACATCACGCAAATGCGATCAAACCTCCTTATACCATTATAAATGACTATACTTATACAAACCGGTCAGGAGCCGGTAAACCGTGTTGGTGGTGACCACACATCCTCAATGGAAACCGTATACAGGGTTTTTCTGCCATTTTTTGCGGGAGACACCGCAACCAGGGAGGCGGACCATCTCATCCAGGTTATTACTCCTGCCCGAATTGATGGTCGTTTTCGTAACACTCTGTATGCTGTCATCCCGGAAAGGTTAAAAAGGCAGTATGAGTAGATCATCATATCTGAGGTTGAACCAGATGACCGTTGATACCGAACTCTCACGGATAGGAATATCGCTCCCCAAGAACCTGCTGGACAAATTCGACGAGATCATAACCTACCGTGGGTACTCGTCCCGCTCAGAGGGAATCCGGGATGCCATACGAAGCTACATCACCTACTACAAGTGGATGTCTGATGTGACAGGAGAACGCCAGGGGGTCATCAACATGATCTATGATCACGAACAGCGCGGGCTCCTCACCACGCTGACCGATATCCAGCATGAGTTCATGGAGATCATCCAGGCAACACTTCACTCCCATGTCACTCATGATCGCTGCCTGGAGATCATCCTGGTACGCGGGGAAGGTTCAGACCTCAAGACGCTCGCAGAGCGACTGATGTCCCAGAAAGGGGTTGAGTCGGTAAAACTGACCACGATCCCGATCAACGATTAACCGCCGCCCTCGCAGCTCTGGTCGATGTTGGAGATTGCCTCCTGAAACCCGACACCCGAGACCA
>JAAEES010000072.1 GCA_013415575.1 Methanomicrobiales archaeon
TATCTGTTCGAGGTCGGCGGCCGATAACATGCTGGTGAAATCTCTCTCATGCAACCTTAAATTTCCATCGCGGGGTTCATTATTTACGGTACCGGAGAGAAGTATAAAGCATGGTCGATCCGTATGAGGCACTCCTTAAGAAGGCATACGCGAATGTGACCGTTCAGAGCGAGTCGACAGAACGGTTCATGGTTCCGGAGGCGAAGGTCTACATTGAGGGGAAAACAACCATTTTTGAAAATTTTGCAGAAATTGCCGATATCGTGAGGAGGGACCAGGACCATCTGATGAAATTCCTCCTGGGCGAGCTGGGAACTGCCGGCAAAATCGACGGGAATCGTGCGATCTTCAACGGGAAGTTTGAACAGTCCCTCATCAACGGGCTCATCAAGAGCTACGTTGATGATTACGTCATCTGCTCGGAGTGCGGGAAACCGGATACCCGGCTGGTGAAAGACGACCGCGTTCTCCTCCTCCGCTGCGATGCCTGTGGCGGTCACCGTCCCGTCCGGAAACGGAGAGCACGGACGGAACCTGCAGGAAGCGAACTCCAGGAAGGCCAGGAACTCGATGTCGAGATCCAGTCGGTCAGCAAGCGCGGTGACGGGGTTGTCCGGATGGGGCGCTATATCATGTATGTTCCCAGAGGAAAACCGGGTCAGAAGGTAAAAATACGGATTACAAGAATATCCGGCTCAATCGTGTTTACAGAACAGGTATAATTATTTAATTTTTTTTCAGATCTCGTTTCAATCTGCAGGGATTTGCTCCAGGAGTTCACTGCAGTAGCCTTCCAGGCGCCCGCAGGCATCCCGCACGACGGCAAGAGGATCCCGGTTTCCCCTGGTAGTGACCAGCAGCTCAGGGTCTGAGAACTGGAATTTCACCAAATATCTGGCCACATCAACATCAGGGTCTTTCAGGATCTCCTCGGTCAGAACGTTCATGAAGGTGTGTCCCTCTCCCTGGATGATCAGGCGGGCCTTGTTCTTTTCCAGCTCCAGTATCTTGATATTCATCTCACCTATGAATGGCTAGTGAACCGGTATATAGGTATGTGTGGACGAAAAGGTGGACTGTGGTCGTGACCGGGCATGCCACTTATCAATCCGGGAATGAGAATCTGTCCCCGTCTCTGCTGGTATGCGGGAGGTCCCAGGGCAGCAGGTGGCTCATGTGCACACACCTGAATTCCCGGACCTCCAGTTCCCTTGCAAGAGCACACGCCTCCCCATAGTTCATGTGCTGCCGTGTCCGGATAGGCGGGGGGGCCAGGGCATCGATGAAGAGAAGATCCACTCCTGCCAGGAGAGCGAGGCTCTCAGAGGGGATATCCCGGTTTGTATCCGATGTGAACCCGATTGAGGCGTCACCTTTGGAAAGGAGGAGACCATAAGTCTCGGCGGGTGGGTGGCAGACCGGAACGAGGGTGATTTCGAGCCCGAAAAGACGGAATGGCCGGAACGGATCCCGTGGACAGATGGAGAAGGGGAGGAATGAAAAAACTCTCCGGCAGTATTCTACCACCCCCGGTGCACCATAAGCATCCGGAATATCCTGTACACGGTAGAACTCTCCGAACCCCATGAAGTGATCGTAGTGGCCATGGGTCCAGAGAACGGCATCGATATGGGGAGATCCGGCGGTGAGCAGTTGCATTCTGAGATCGGGGGAAGAATCGATCAGGATGTTCTTTCCACCGGTCTCGATGAGGTAAGAAGTACGGAGCCGCTGGAGCCCGTGACTGAGGGCATAGGTGCACTGCGGGCAGGAACACCCGATCTTTGGTGTCCCGATGGCATCACCGGTCCCGAGCAGCGTGATCTTCATCCTATAACCAGTTCTGGGTGCGTACCGCCCCCCTGCTCCCGATAAGAAGGATACCCCGCTCGATGTCCTGGTCGGTGATGTAGGTCCGCCGCTCCATGAGCGCCGAGAGGAGCGCTTCCTTGACCATGATCCGGAGATCGGCCCCGGAAAATCCTTCGGTTGCCGCTACAAGCATCCCGAAGTCACAACGGCAATCGATACTTGCGGTGACCGTCTTCAGGATTTGCAGCCGCATCTCACTATCAGGGAGCCCGAATTCAACGATCTCATCGAACCGACGCCATGCCGCTTCATCGAGGAGCTGTGGGTGGTTCGTTGCACCGATCAGGAGCACGCTGTCCTTGATCAGACTGATCCGGTCGATATTCTTGAGCAGAGAGTTCACCGCACGCTTCATGGCCCCGTGATCATCGGCAACCCTGCTCTTGGCAACAAAATCAAATTCATCGATAAAGAGGATGCAGGGAGCGAATTTTCGTGCAAAATCAAAGATGCGGTCGATATTCTTCGAGGTCTCCCCCAGGTACTGGGAGGTGACCATCGAGAGCCGCACCTCGATGAGGGGCAGGTGCATCTCCCGGGAAAGAGCAAGAGCGAGGGAGGTCTTCCCGGTACCCGGGGGCCCCACGAACAGGAGTTTCCCGACCTCATGGATCCGGTGCCGGGCAAGCAGATCACGGTGCTCCCGGGCAGTCCGGATCTTTCCGATGATCCGTTTCTGCTCTCCGGTGCAGATGAAATCCTCGAATTTCTGCTCGATCTCCTCAGGGGAGCTGACAATCACCAGGTCGAGGGCGTGTCTGAACTCCTCGTTTGCAGCAAGGATTTCTGCGATCTTCTTGGCGGTATAGGCCCGGGTATCCTCGTAGGGAGGGTTCCTGGCCCGAACCTCTTCGTATGAGATTTGTGATGTGTCCGATTCCTGGAAGAAGAAGGCCAGGGTCGGATTGTTCCGGATCAGGGGGATTCCGCCTTTCCGGACGAACCAGCCGACTGCTGCCTCGAGACTCGGTACGCGGATACGCTGGCCGAATTCCTCGCAGGCGATGATCGGGGTTGATGAGAGTTTCGCACAGGCATCCGCGATCCCCAGGTTTCGCTTGATCATGCCTTCAGATAACAGGAGCGGGCGCTTGAACTCCTGGTCGCCATTGACCCCGAACAGTTCGCGGCATTCCGGGGTCAGATCGTTGATATCGAGTTCGGCATGCCGGTTGAATATCTCAGCGGTGAGCGCCACTTCAAGGAGTTTCAAGGTCTCATCGTCTGCAGACATTTCTGTAACTTATAGTATTACTCTCCGGCTTCCATAAGAGTTTCTCATGCCGTTGTCACGATGCAACCGTCACTGGTTACGATGAGAGTATGTTCATGCTGGGAGACGACCGAACCCGGAACATCAGCAAGGACAGGATAGGCGCGGACGAGACCCTGCTGGATAAGGGTGGAGAGTGCGAAGTCCTGCCGTTCTGAAGGAATCCAGCGACGGGCAAACGGCATCCCTCTCCGTTCACGTACCGCTTCGAGGATCTTCCGTGCGGAGGGAAGGCGTACCGGTTTGATGCTGATCTGCTGGAAGATCTCTACCCGCGGCTTCTCACTCACCTTTCCAGAACCGGAGGAGGCAAACGGCTCAATGGCAAAGACCATGCCCTCCTCAAGAGCGGCACCTCCCTCAAACGAGAGGTTCGGGATGCTCGGAGGGGTGTGGATGGCATAGCGGGCCAGGCCATGTCCTGTCAGGTTTGCGACCGGCCGAAACCCCCGACTCTCGATCTCCTGCTGAATGGCCCTGCCAAGATCACCGATGGTAACCCCCGGTCTCACCAGGGCGATCGCGGCTTCAAGGGCACGCTGTGAAGCCTCGACCAGGAGCCCATGGTCACCGAGATCCACCGTGACCGCGGTATCGGCAATGTATCCGTCAAGATGAACGCCGAGATCCAGTTTGGCGACATCACCTTCAATAAAGAACCGCTCGTCCCCGATTGACGCAGTATCATGCGCAGCATCCTCGTTGAGAGAGAGATTAAGGGGAAAAGCGAGGCCGGCCCCGGCATCAGTGACCATCTGTTCCACCGATTCCACCACCTCAAGAATTGAAACCCCGGCCTTGATCGTGCCGGCCCCTGTTCCGAGAACCCGGGCGGCAACCCTGCCGGCTTCGACATAGGAGTCGAATACATCATCGTCCAGCAGCAGCGCGCTCATACCACCAGCTCCCGCGGGAACCGGGTGAGGCACCGGAATCCCTTCCGGTTGACCACCCCGATGTTCTCAATTCTCACTCCTCCTGTGCCGGGATAATACAGTCCCGGTTCGTTGGTGACCACATTTCCGGCCCTCAGCACGTCTCCACCGGGCCCGAGTGTTGGAAGTTCGTGCACCTCCAGACCGACACCGTGACCGAGGTTATGGGTGAATCCCTGCAGGCCGGTGGTGTAACCCCGGTCCTTGAACAGGTCGACGACCTTCTCGTGCACCGCACTTCCGGCAACACCGGCTTTTATAGATGCTGCAGCGAGATCCTGGGCATCACGGACGGCGGTATACATCTCCCTGATCTCTGTCGACGGCTCTCCCTTGGATACGGTCCTCGTCATATCAGAATAGTACCCGCTCTCCTCATCCTGGGGAAAGATGTCGATCACGATCGGCTCGCATTCCCTGAGCGGGCCGCGCCCCTGGATATGAGGGGTCGCGGTATCCTCTCCGCAGGATACAATGGTTTCACGGGCAAGGCAGCCTCTGCTCCTGAGGAGCTCGTGCATGGCCTGTCTGACCCGCTCGGAGGTAAGCGCGCTCCCGCCCTGGTACAGCAGGCCCCCCCTGGGTTTTGAACGCCTGATGAGGTCGAGCGCGTGCCCCATTGCGGTTTCTGTTGCTCCCTGTACACGCCGGATATGGGTGATCTCTTCCCGGGTTTTGACAGCACGAATCGCTCCCACTGTCCCGGCATCGAGATCAACCCGGTAATACTGCGAGATCGCTATGCCAAGTGCGTACGGAAAGGTCGGGGGGACGAGAACGGGCCCTTTCACATAATCAGCGATCATTCGTGCCAGAGAACGCCAGCGGTCCTCCTCTTCATCAATGATCCGCAGGAAGCCGGCCTCTGCCCGGCTCATAGCCGGAACCGCGGCTTCCCTGACAGCACGATCGTATTCCATCTGTGATACGATGATGACTCCCTGTTCTCCCCGTTTCCGGATATACACCACCGGATCCGTGGTGATGAAACGGGTGAGGTATCGTATATCTGCATTCTCTGAAGATCCGATCAGGACATATCCATCCGCGCCGTGTTCTTCCATGGATTTATCGAGCGCGTCCATACCATTCTGTTTTAGAAGCCTGACCACAAGTAGTTTTATGATGGGAGGTACCTATGAATAATGGACCCGGCAGCGAAAGAACGGTTCAAATGGAAATTCTACCGCCTCGCGGTGCTCTTAAACATCATTATTCTCCTCGTTGCCATCGGAGTGATCGCGTTCTTCAGGGCACCCTCGGAGTACCGGATTCCGTTGTTTGGTATCTTTGTTCTCGCCGCAGTTACCCTGAGCATGTATTTCTGGAGATTGTACAGGGAGACAAAAACGTGGCTGAAGGAACAGGGATGATCCCGGTTTCCCCATTGTCCGGCTCAAAGAGGACAGACAGATGATCGAAAAAGTCAGGAGCGAGATCGAACTGATGCAGCGGCACATCGAAGTACTCCGGACGGTGGTCGCTCATCAGCCGATCGGCATCATGAAACTCTCCGAACTCCTTGATCTGCCTTTCCATCGGATCAGGTACTCACTCCGTGTCCTTGAACAGATGGGCTATATCAGGGCCTCCTCATCCGGTGCGGTAGCCACAGAACAGGCACAGGATCTCCTCGCAAACCTCAACACCGAGTTAGAAGCGATGGAAAAGCTCCTTGAGTCCATGAAGCAGGAGTGAGGACTAGTGGGATTTTTTTCGCAGGGGCGGGTCTGCCGGAAAACAACGCTACTTTTAAAAATATTCAGAAAGAATGTAGTAAGACACATACATTGTGCCGCCATAACTCAGTTGGTAGAGTGGCTGGCTGTTAACCAGCATGTCACAGGTTCGAGTCCTGTTGGCGGCGCTTCACCGGCGGGCCCGTAGCTTAGTCCGGTTAGAGCGCCCGGCTCATAACCGGGCGGTCATGCGTTCACTCCTCAAAAACTATGTATGCCCCCAGCACAACGGGGATACTATATGAAGTGCCCTGTCTGCGGTGAGGATTGCGTGAATGAAGCCCATGAACTGATCGATAGCATGCCCTCCATATTTTCCCCCTGCCCTGACTGCTCTTCCCGGATTCTTGACAAGAACATCCCGCCTCCCCCGGAGGGGTACCGTAAACCCTGCCGGTGCGGGAAACGATTCATCGATGAGGTCTATGCACACCTGTATGCACTCCTGGTGAACGAGGGAGTATTTTCTGGCAAAGAGCCGCTCAAAGCGGTCGGAACTCCGCTCGTGCACCCGGGGTTCCACATGACATCACCACCGTACCTACCTGAAAATTCCCTTGTTCTCCTCTCCAGCCCGGTAGAAAAGAAGGTTGCCGCCCGGATGATACAGGAGGTTCCTGAGATCCGGGCGGTGATAAAGTACGAATCCTTCACCCCCGGGGTTGTTGATCCCGATCTGGCGCTTCCCCCGAAGTCCTATGACCTACTTGCCGGGTGCGACATACGTGCCAATATCTTTTCATCCCGGGCAGGATCGGTGGTGCTGTACCAGCAGCAATCGAAGATTCATATCGAGTTCCCCCGATGGAGAAATCCAAAGATCGATGCCGTGGAACGCGAGGTTTTACGGGCAAATCCCGATTGGTTTGTTGATGCATTCTGTGGTGTCGGGAAACTTGGGCTGGTCGGGGCACGGATGGGGATTGCCCACGTGGTGATGAATGATGCCTGGTATGCAGCAGCCTTCTGGGCCGCCTATAACACCCTGGTCAACAGGGAGTTTTTGGAGGTTGAAGACGTCAGAATTCTGGCCGATTACGGGAAGATGTCGGAAGCTCCGGTGGCGAGAAAACCAAAGCTCATCGCTGAGACTGAAGGGGAACAGGATATCAGGGTTTACCAGGGCGATTTCAGGGAACTCCATACCCTCCTCCCTGCGGAACCCGTCCTTGCAGCGCTCGATATCTTTGAGAAGCGCGATCCTGCTGCATCTGCGGCGGCCCTCCAGGTATGGCGGGAGCATGTGATCGGCGAGGCATTTATCCCCTGAGCTTGAGATAGTATATGGGGACTAGCCCGGGTGGTTCGGCGTCACCTGTTACCTGAAACCGCCGGTATGCAGGGGGCGAAGTTCGAGGAAGGCCGA
>JAAEES010000073.1 GCA_013415575.1 Methanomicrobiales archaeon
TACGGAACTCAGGGAATATATGCCCCTTGCGGAGGAGATCGAGCAGTTCTGGAGTAATGCGGAGAATCGGGAGGCCGGGACCTGGAACGAGTACCGGGAGATCAATATGGTGATGCTCGCCACCAGTCTTGCCCCGGAGGGATTTCTTTCCACATAAGAAAGCAGTATTGTTCAACTTATTCCGGAAAACACTGATAACAGCCTTTTTATCGTGTTCGGAGTCGACCGGCTGACGAGATGAAGAGGAAAATTATTGAAGCGGGAAGAAATCCAGCTGCATCCTTATCCTCCCTCCCGACAACACATCATAATCATGTTCTGGTTCCCGATTGCCCTGCTCGGTGCCATCAGCCAGGCTGCATACAGCTTCTCCATAAAGGTGCTCCTTCGACGGATTCCCCCGTTTTTCCTTGCCGGATATTCCTTTCTCGCCGGCTCCCTGATTCTTTTCTCTCTGATTCTCTTTTCCGGCATCCCGCCCCTTGGCCAGGGGCTCTTCCCGGCTGTAGCTGCAACCGTGGCCATCAATACGGTGGCAACTGTCCTCTTTTACCGGGCACTATCCACCACTGATCTTTCCCTCTGCGTACCTATCCTCGCATTTACCCCGGTCTTTCTGATCCTTACCTCTTTTATTATTCTGGGGGAAATCCCCTCCCCGGCTGGCGCCGTTGGCATCTTCCTCGTCGCAAGCGGCGCCTTCCTGCTCACTCAGAAGTCCGGCCATGGTCAATCCGCTTCCCTGCATACTCCCTTCCTCACCCTTCGATATGATGCGGGAGTCCGGTCTATGCTCATTGTTGCGTTCCTGTACAGTCTGTCGGTGAACTATGACAAGGAGGTGGTCCTCAATTCCAGCCCGCTCTTTGGAAGTGCACTTATTCTCTTTCTCTTAGCCATCGTCTTCCTGCTCATCGCAGTATTAACCAGGTCTACGCGATTATTCGCTGTCCAGAATTCCCTGGAACCGGGATCGGTTCCGTCAGATCCCCCTTCTCCTCATTCCCTCTTTTTTATATACGGAGCAGTCGGGATGATCCTGGCTATTGAGGGAATCTCGATCAATACTGCCTATACCATGACCATCGTTCCCTATGTAATCACAATAAAGCGACTGTCTATCTTCTTTTCCGTGCTCTTCGGCGGCCTCCTCCTTCATGAAGAGCACATCCGGGGGCGGATGTTCGGGGCTTTCGTGATGATAGCAGGAGCAATGGTGATCGGACTATGGGGATGAACAGGAATGGTTTCGGCAGGAATCCTGGCATGGAAGGAGCAGGCGGAGATGACGGTCCGGGAAATTCCCCCTGACTGAAAAAACAATATATTGGAATCCATTCCAAAAAAAGACTAAATATCAAGTTTTATTAAATTTCCCTGTCACCAGCTGATGAACATGAACAGTATGGGAAGAGAGATTTTTTTGAACTTCAACGATATCCTGATCTTCATTCGCCCGGAAATACTTCCGCCACGGATGGAACGCCCCCCGTATACTCCTTCAAATACCCGGTACACATCTCGTATGCCTCGATCACCTTCTGCTTTTTAACCTTGGGCACTCCGCAGGTCACGATATGGATATTTTTCGTACCGATGGTCACCTTCGTGGCGTCCGAATCACGGTAGGGGTAGATGGCGATTACCTGTTCCGAATCGGTGAGGATGACCTGGTTCTTCCGGAGCACCACCGGTTTTTCCATGCCGGTCCCCGTTCAGCATATCGGCATCGAACGCTGCCATGGGTATACCGGTGACGGCCGAGGCAAGGTTGTAGGCATCCACGGCAGTATTTATTCTGGGGAGTTTTCCTCCGGAAAGCATCCTCCTCACCAGGGCCTCGGAGGCCGGCCGGGTCTTGGTGGGATCGACGCCCACGCTCCAGAAAAAGTCCCGGTACGCCCTGAAGAGCGGTTCGTCCTTGACCTGTTCCAGGGTATACCGGGATCGTACCTCCCGGATGATATCCAGTTTCAGGGCTTCCAGCCCCGGATGTTCCCGTACAATGTGAACGGATCTGATATCCCCTTCGGCCACACCGATTCCCGGGAATGCGGCCAAAACTTCCTGGCTGAACTCCATGACAGAACAGTATCAGGTGAAATTCTTACATGAATATACTGGTGTGCAGGTAGTGCAGGTGGTACCTCGTATCTTCAGAGCCGGTCGGGAAAACCCTGAATATCCACATACTCCATTGTCCAAAAAAGAAGAGAATCAGTCCAGCAGCTGGTCATCGATCTCCATGAGCTCGATGTTTAACAGTTGCATATTCCCCTGCGACATGACCGGTCCGGCATGCCGGGCAACCGCTGCCCGGTAGCGTTCGGCAAGGAGGACCTTCTTCTGTTTTTCTTCCTCGCTCTCTTTGCCCTTGATATACCCGGTCAGGATTGCTTTTCCTCCGATTCCCGAGGTGATACCAATCACAACGAATGTCAGTGGTGATAGTGGAGGATTCAGGGCGTAGACCAGAACCGCTGCCATACCCCCGATGATCACGTCAGCCAGAAATCCGAAATTGATCATGGTCAACTTATCATTCTCATATACCTTGAACGGAAACGTGAGCCCCTTTTCCATTAACAGGGAAAAAATTACCCCGCCAACCGCACCAAGGACGAATATCACAAAAAAATCCCTCAGGAAACTTCCAAATACCGGCATAAAATCTGTCATACTGTTCACGTACCCTGTTTTCCAGATGAGGAATCTGATTTGATAATGTTTTCTACCTGCAAAATGCAGGATTTAAACCGCTCGTATCCGGACGATTACGTGATCGCGTAATCATTTATGATGCATTCCGTCTCAATCCCGGCTTCTCATCGAGCTCGCTTCGTATCTTCTCCCTTAAGGAGCATCCTCAATAGAGTAGATGATGATCCCCGCGGGCAGCGCCACCAGGCCAGGCACGATCTCTTCCCGCACGTGTGCTCAGGATCCACACATATGCATTTTCCTGACAGGAATTCATTCCGAAATGAGGTTCGGGCAGAGGTCGACTCGATAATTTAAGTCCTGAAACGATGATGATGCAGTATGTCTGGAGAGGGGAACAAGGAACTATTCAGGCGTGTCATTGAAGAAGGATACAATAAGGGAAACCTGGAAACGCTCAATGAACTTTTCTCTCCCTCCTTTATCGAACATCAGGACGGGATAATTGCCGAACACTGGGGAGTTGCCGACCGGTTTTCCCTGATGCAGCAACTGGGAGTGATTCCTGGCCGGTAACAAATTTCCGGGCATGATAGCCCCCGGTCCGCTCCATCGTACCCGGGTGGCAGGATCTGCAGGTGAGAGATTTTCCTGGATATCCGGTTGACCATGAAAAATATTTCTGCTGAAGATGCACGGAACATGTCCGTTGAGGAACTCTTAACCAGGTTCGACTCCGGACTCCAGGGGCTTTCTTCATCAGAAGCACAACAACGCATCCAGGAATACGGATACAACGAAATTCCGGAAAAGCATATCTCTCCGATTGTA
The DNA here is from genome assembly GCA_013415575.1 of Methanomicrobiales archaeon. GTDB lineage: Archaea > Halobacteriota > Methanomicrobia > Methanomicrobiales > Methanospirillaceae > UBA9949. The sequence continues at coordinate 3,493 of JAAEES010000073.1, forward strand.
AAATTTATCGGTTACTTCTGGGGCCCAATCCCCTGGATGATAGAGCTCGCCCTTGTCCTTTCTGTGATTCTGGTAAAATGGGATGATTTTGTTATCATCGCAATTCTCCTCCTGTTCAACGCCGTCATCGGATTCTGGCAGGAGCACAAGGCTGAGAACACCATCTCCCTCCTGAAACAACGACTCGCACTCAGCGCCAGGACTCTCCGTGATGGCCAGTGGGTCACTATTCCCGCCCGGGAACTCGTACCGGGAGATGTCATCCGTATCAGGCTGGGGGACATAATCCCTGCTGATCTAAAACTGACCGGAAGCGGCTCACTCTCGGTTGATGAATCCTCTCTCACCGGAGAATCCCTCCCCGTGACGAAGAATCCTTCCGATACCGCCTACGCCGGTTCGGTCATCCACCGGGGTGAGACAGAAGGTCTGGTCTATGCCACGGGGATTACCAGCTTTTTCGGAAAGACCACCAGCCTCGTCTCGAAAGAAAAAGGTGCAAGTCATTTCCAGAAAGCGGTTATCAAAATCGGGGATTACCTCATTGCCCTGGCGGTTGCGCTGGCCGTCATACTCATCCTCGTTGCACTCTTCCGGCATGAGAGTTTTGCCGAAACACTCCAGTTTGCGCTGGTGTTAACCGTTGCAGCCATCCCGGCAGCCCTCCCGGCCGTGCTCACCACGACGATGGCGGTCGGCGCCATTGCGCTTGCGAAAAAAGAGGCAATCGTGAGCAAGCTTGTGGCTATCGAAGAGCTGGCCGGGATGGACATCCTCTGTGCGGATAAGACCGGCACCATCACCAGGAATGAGCTGACCATTGCCGAAGTGGCACCGTTCGGAAATTTTTCAGAAGAAGACGTTCTCCTCTTCGCCAGGCTTGCATCACAGGAACACGATCCCGATCCCATTGACAAGGCGGTCATTTCACGGGCTGACGAGGTCCCCGATTTGCCCCGTTCGCTGCAATCATTCCGGGTTATCAGGTTCAGACCCTTCGATCCGGTGGAAAAAAGAACAGAAGCACTGGTAGAAACAAGGGACGCTTCCCGGTTTACCGCCGCAAAGGGTGCACCTCAGGTCATTCTCGCTCTGGCAGAAGAGAAAGAGCGTATCCGGTCCCCGGTCGAGGAGATGGTGAATGCATTCGCTGAGCGCGGGTATCGGGCGCTGGGGGTGGCACGGGGTGATGAACAGGGGGCCTGGCACTTCGCCGGATTGCTTGCCCTGTACGATCCACCGCGGGATGACTCCGTTGCCACCATTTCAACGGCACAAAACATGGGGATCCGGGTTAAAATGCTCACCGGTGACCACATCGCTATTGCACGGGAAATTGCGGCAAGAATTCACCTCGGAAAAAATATCGTTTCCGCATCATCTCTCAGGAAGATCTCATCTGATGAATGTGGACGGATCATGGAAGATTCCGACGGCCTGGCCGAGGTATTCCCCGAGCACAAGTTCCGGATCGTCGAGGCTCTCCAGAAGAGGAACCATATCGTCGGGATGACCGGGGATGGGGTGAACGATGCCCCTGCCCTCAAGAGGGCCGATGCGGGCATCGCCGTCGCGGGTGCCACGGACGCTGCGAAATCAGCCGCAGACATCGTCCTCACCCGGCCGGGAATCTCCGTGATTATCGATGCCATCCATGAGAGCCGGAAAATCTTTCAAAGGATGAATAACTATGCCATATACCGGATATCAGAGACAATCCGGGTATTATTCTTCATTACCACGTCTATCATCGTATTCGGATTTTACCCGGTTTCCGCACTGATGATCGTCCTCCTCGCCCTCCTGAATGATTTTTCCATCATGACCATCGCGTTCGACAACGTTATCCCCTCTGATCAGCCGGAACGGTGGGAGATGAGGAAACTGCTTGGAATATCCACGATCCTCGGACTTTTCGGTGTTCTATCGTCGTTCGGTATTCTCTTCATCGGAAAAGAGCTATTCCTCCTCTCTCCCGAAATCCTCCAGTCGTTCATCTACCTGAAACTCTCAGTCGCAGGACATCTCATGGTGTTCGCCGCACGGACACGGGGCCCGTTCTGGACGGTTAAGCCTGCACTCCCCCTCTTTCTTGCCATCGCCCTTACGCAACTAACTGCCACCCTTCTCACGGTGTATGGGATTCTCCTCCCTGCAATGGGGTGGAGTCTTGCTCTCTTTGTGTGGATATATGCCCTGGTGCTCTTCCTTGCCACCGATGTGATAAAAGTCCGGGCATACTATCTCCTCGACCATACGAATATTATTTTCCGTCGTTAGTATGGACAATTTCCACGTGGCACCCGGCAAGGGGGGAGGCTGAAACGCCAGGCCGGTCACGGACCGATGGTGTGAACGATGGCCCCGTCCCTGAAAATGGAGATCAGGCCACCGCTCTGCGAGACCACGATTCCGATGGACCTGGTCACCCTGGTGATACCGGCGATCGATGAGTGGCGTGACCCCAGCCCTTCGGCGAGCTTGACCATGCTCATATCCACGGTGATGTAGCGTCCTGCGGCCTCGACAACACCCTTTCCCGAGATGATGAACGCCCCGTCCAGCTGGGCGAACTCCTTGATATTTCCACGGATGCCGGTATCCGTGATCTGCCGCTCCTCTTCCCGGTGACCGTGGAACGGGTTGAGGACAAACTGCCGTGAATTATTCAGCACGGTCTCGGTGTCACCGACCACAAACGAGGTCCCGACTGCCTGACCTTCTCTCCCCTCCCTCGCAATTTCCACGGCGACACGGATGACGGCATCGAGGATTTCCGGAGCGATATCGGTCCCGGAACAGATCCGGTCCAGATCTTCCCGGGATGGCAGGTGTTCGGGCATCCTGCCCGGCTTTTGTGCAGGGGGAGCTCGGGCATCCGGCTGTTCTGCGTTCCGGGCTTTCGTCTCCCACGTCTCTGCCATCTCGAGATAGAATATACGCTTCCGGGGAGATTGTTCTGCGAGGGACCGAAACATCCGGGCGACGGTGTGAGCACATTCCGCCGCTTCTGCCATATCCCCTTTTTCTTTTACCGTGTAATAGCGCTCTTCTTTGTCTGCGACTGGTTTCGGGATATCAGGCAGGGGCGAGGCCTCCCGTTTCCGGTGAAAAATCTGCTGCGTGATCACCGCGATGGCCACGACCGTGATGGCGGTGACGAGGATAATGAAAAAGACCGGTAGTTCACCCGGTGGAGGGGTCGAGGTGGCAGGTCCCGGGAGACCAGGATTTTCTTCCCGGATATTCACCGTAATTCCCTTGGTTGTCGACTGCCCGTCAGTCTGTTCTCCCGTGATGGTTACCGTGTAGATCCCTGGTTGCGAGTACTGGTGGGTGACGGGAAGATCCGGCGATTCGGTGAGATTTCCGTCATCCCAGTGTATGGTGACCGACGATATGGTCACACCGGGGCCACCGGGATTGAGGTTGCCGTTCAGCGTGACGTTCATGCCATCAGTCACCGGCTCGAGGAGGGTGAGAATGGGGGCACTCGCCACCACGCCGGGTCCCGCCGGTTGCACGGGAGCCGTCGTGGTGATCATCCCAATGGTTATCTCGGGAATAATTGGGCGGATGATGCTGATAGGGCTCGTCCGGGAAGCAGCCTGGCCATCGGACTGGAACGCGGTAACCGTCAGGGTATAGGTGCCAGGACCGCTATAGGTATGCGAGTGGGGGAACTCGTGGTATTCCGGGGTGCTGTTATCGCCCCAGTCCCACCGGATCGCGGTGATCGTCGAGTTGAGAGAGCCCGGAATGGCATTTCCGTAGACCGTTGTGGTAAACTGGTCGGTTTCGGTCCTGGTAAGAAAGACCTGGGGAGGAATGTGAATGAACGTGGTATTCGGATTCAGGAACTCCCCGACATCCGGCGTAGCCGGCTGGACGGTCAGCGTCGTGACCGGGACCTCCTGCACGGGCTCGGCACAGACCGGACCGGCAAGGACGAGGAGCAGGAGAACCAGTGCAGCAGTAACCAACCGTAATCCGAATGGTGAACATGGTCCCTG